>CAYTRA010000320.1:0-3305 GCA_964439675.1 uncultured Dehalococcoidaceae bacterium | reverse complement strand
GCTACCACGGATGGCACCGAAGAGGCGTCCACCGGTGGTGGTGGGACGATCGACATCGTCTACATCCCGGGATGGCCGGACGCCGTCTCCACCTCCAACCTCTGGAAGGTGCTCCTGGAGGAGCAGGGCTACACCGTCAACCTGACGGCGCTGGACGTGGCCCCGGCATACGCCGGCCTCGCCGGCGGCGACCTGGACGCCTACCTGTCCACCTGGCTGCCGAACACCCACGCCTCGTACCTCGCGGAGTTCGAGGGCGACGTGGAGGTCATCTCCTCCTGGTACTCCCCGGCCGGCCTGTACCTGACCGTCCCCTCCTACGTGGAGGTGGACAGCCTGGCCGAACTGGCGGACAACGCTGACCTCTTCGACAACACCATCGTCGGCATCGAGGCCGGCGCCGGCATGATGGGCATCCTCGCCGAGGACGTGATGCCCGCCTACGGCATCGACGACTGGACGCTCATCGAGGGCTCCACCCCGGCCATGCTGGCCGAACTGGAGCGCGCCATCGCGGCTGAGGAGCCGGTGGTGGTCACGCTCTGGTCGCCCGGCTGGTGGTACGGCGAGTTCGACCTCAAGAACCTCGAGGACCCGGAAGGGGCTTGGGGCGACCCGGACGAGCTGACCGTGGTCGCTCGCGCCGACTTCGCCGAGGAGTTCCCGGAGGTCGCCGAGTGGTGGTCGAACTGGTCCATGACGGACGAGCAGTACGCCCCGCTGGAGGCGCTCATCACCAAGATGGGTGACGGCAACGAGGAAGAGGCCGTGATGGCCTGGCTGGAAGACAACCGCGAGCTCGCGGACTCCTGGCTCCAGTAGGCGCCGACCTCAACCCTCGGTTCCCTCAGATGCAGAGGCCCCGGGCACGTGCCCGGGGCCTTCTCTGTACCCGCGTGAGCCGCGCTACGGTGGGAGGGCGAGGTAGCGGCTTCGGCGCGCGCTGGGAGCACCAAGATGGAACGAGACCCCGTCTGCGGGACGGAACTGGACGAGACCCGCATGGAGACCAAGATCGAGCACTTCGGCGGCAAGACCTACTACTTCCACTCCGACGCCTGCCGCGAAGAGTTCCTCCGCGATCCGGAGACCTACGTCCGCTAGCCAGCCCGACCACGAGGCGCCTCGACGCCCTCGTGCGCTCTCGACGCCCCTCGTACGATTGCTCGGCCCGAGACGGCTCGGGCTTCGAAGGGGCGCGGGATGATCGACAAGGTCGTGGGCTCGTTCGACGAGGCGGTGGCGGACATCCGTCCCGGCGCGCGCATCCACTGCGGCGGGTTCGCCTCGCCCTTCAACACGCCCTCGTACCTCATCGCCGCCCTCGCGCGCACGGGCGCGGACGGCCTCACGGTCGCGTCCACCTCCGCCGGTACCGGGCAGGAGAACGCGCAGGTGCTGCGCGAGCAGTTGGCCTCGATCGTGGAATGGCCCATGGACTACTGGGACGTGGGCCTGTTGTCCGAGTTGGGTCGCATCAAGCGCCTCATCACCACCTTCCCCGTCGCCACCGGCCACGCCCGCAAATGGCCCTTCGAGGCGGCCCTCGAACGTGGCGAGGTGGAACTGGAACTCACGGGCCAGGGCTCGCTCGCCGAGCGCATCCGCTGCGCCCGCGCCGGCATCGCCGGCTTCTACACGCCCGTCGGTCCCGGCACCGCCGTCGCCGAGGGCAAGGAGATCCGCGACTTCGATGGCGTCCCGCACGTCCTGGAGCGCGCCCTGCACGCGGACTTCGCCATCATTCGCGCGTGGCGCGCCGACCGGTACGGCAACCTGGTCTTCCGAGGCGCCCGCACGTTCAACGAGACCATGGCCGGCGCAGCCACGGTCACGATCGCCGAGGTGGACGAGGTGGTCCCCCTGGGTGATCTGGCGCCCGACGCGATCCACACGCCCGGCGTGTACGTGCAGCGCGTGGTCCGCCGCCCCGACACCCCGCCGCAGTCCTGGGAGCAGCCGTGCTAGAGGTCGCTCCTCGCCTCGATGCCGCCGTCATGGCGATGGTGGCCGCGCGCGAGTTCCGCGACGGCGCCGTGGTGAACCTCGGCATCGGTCTCCCGCTCGCGTGCGCGGACTACGTGCCCGAGGGCCGCGAGGTCATCCTGCACTCGGAGTTGGGCCTGCTCGGGTACGGCCCCATGGCCCAGGAAGGCGACGAGGTAGACCCGTACGTCTTCATGGTCGGCAACCGGCCCGTGCTCGCGAAGCCCGGCATGGTCTTCATGAGCCACGACCAGTCGTTCTCGATCGTGCGAGGCGGCCACATCGACGTGACGGTGCTGGGAGGGCTGCAGGTAGACGCCGAGGGCAACCTGGCGAACACCCACGTCCCGGGGAAGGTCGCCGGCAACCTCGGCGGTGCGCCAGACCTCGCGACGTGCTCGAAGCGCACGGTCGTGCTCATGTACCACACCGCTCGCGACGGCTCCCCGAAAGTCGTCGAGCGCTGCACCCTGCCGCTCACCGCCGTCCGTTGCGTCGACCGCATCGTGACCGACGTCGCGTTGATCGACGTGACCGAGGGCGGCCTGCTCCTCCGCGAGTACGCCCCGGGTTGGACGGCCGAGGCGATCCAGGCGATCACGGAGGCACACCTTGAAGTTGCGGCCGACCTCTGCGAAATCTCCCTCGCCTGAGCAACCCGTACGCTGAGGGCGTGTTCGCACCGGACGCTCCCATCCGCCAGGTCAACGCCGAGGGCGTCCTCATCCTCGGGGGCGGCCGTGCGCTGCTCATGCAAGTAGCGCACCCGCTGGTCGCCCGGGGCGTCGCGGAGCACTCGGACTACCGCCGCGGCCGCATCGGCCGGCTCGTGCGCACCCTGCGTCCCATGTACGCCATCGCCTTCGGGACCGAGGACGAGGCGCAGCGGGCGGCCTCCAGCGTTCGAGGCATGCACGCCTATGTACGCGGCGAGGGCTACCGCGCCGAAGACGCGGACCTCCTCGCATGGGTGCTCGCGACGCTGATCGACTCCGCGCTGCTCATGCATCGGCGCTTCGTCGGGCCGCTGTCGCCCGCCCTCGTCGAGGGCTACTACCGCGACACGCTGGCGCTCGGCGAACTCCTCGGCACCCCGCGCGACGCCCTCCCGCCGTCGGTCGCGGGCTTCGAGGCGTACGTGCGGGACACGGTCGCGTCCCTGGAGGTGACGGAGGAGGCGAGGCAGATCGCGCGCGACCTCTTCGCGCCGCTACCGGAGTCGCCCTGGCTCAGCCCTGCCATGCCGCTCGTGCGCGGACTCACCGCCGGCCTGCTGCCACCGCGCCTGCGGGAGGCCTACGGCCTCTCGTGGGGCCCCG
>CAYTRA010000319.1:0-3319 GCA_964439675.1 uncultured Dehalococcoidaceae bacterium | reverse complement strand
CTTTATCCCACCCCCCCCGTTGGCCCGCCCCCCCCCCCCCCCCCCCCCCCGGTGGTGGGTGGTGGGTGGTGGGGGCCCTGTCCGCCTACCGCGAAGCCCCGCAAGCAACCCCGGACGTCCGAGGTCGCTCGAACCCCCATGGCCCTCTAGCCGGGGCTACGGCAGCCGAATCACCAGGATCGCCCCGTCATTGATCGAGGGGAACGCGCGGTTCACGAAGTCGGGCGCGCCGGTCACGTACGCCCTCCACTGCTGCGTGGAGGCGTTCAGGGTGTAGACGGCCGCGACCGGCCGATAGCCGATCAGGCGGTGCAGGAAGCGCGCGGGGTAGCCGTTCGGCCCGTCGTACTGCACCAGCGCGAGCCCCGTCTGCGGGATCTCCCCCAGCAACTGCGACGCCTCCGCCCCCTCCGGGAGCAGCACACCGAGGCCAAACAACGATCCGAGGTCCACTCGACGCGCGCCGGAGCCCCCCGGCACGGGGGTCAGGCCTACGGCCCGCGTCTGCACCAGCGCCGCCAGCCGCGCGGCGTCCGCGTCCGGGTACGCCTCCTTCAGCATCGCCAGCACGCCGGCGACGTGCGGGGCCGCGGCTGACGTGCCACCAAACACCGAGGCGGGCGAAGCGTTGGTCGCGCCGGTCGGCGCCAGGATGTTCGGCTTGAAGCGCCCGTCCGCCGTGGGCCCTCGAGACGAGTAGGGGGCCTCCGTGCGGGGGGACGCGACCGCCAGCGCACCCACCGTGATCACGCCGGCGTTGTCGGCGGGCTCGGACAGCGAGGACGCGGGGTCTGAGATGGCGAGCGAGTGCCCTCGGTCGGGGCTGCCCACCATCATCAGTTCCAGGCGGCGGGGCGACTGTGCGTGGGCCTGGATGATGCGCACGCCATAGGAGCCGGCCTGCGTGGCCAGCACCTGCAGCGACTCCACTGGGTCCTGCGCGCAGTTCTGGATCCGACGAGACGCGCGCACCAGCGCCCCGTTGGGGCCGAACAACTCGAGGTCGTAGTCCGAACAGGCGACGCCCCACGGCTCGTCCCACCGCAGCGACACCGTGATCAGGTCGCCCGCCTCGAAGTGGTGCTCGTTGATCTCCGTGTTGCCCTCGAACTCGTGGGCGGCGTCGCCGTCCACGTCGCGGTAGGTGCCCACCCAGTGCTGCTGCGCCCAGTTGCCGGAGGCCACGGCCCACGACTGTCCCGCCGCCACCCCTCGGTTCACGATCTCGTTGACCGGCCCCGTGCCGTTGCCCGGCCCGTTGTGGATGTACCCCAGCGAGAACGAGACGACGTGCACGCCCTCCGCGATCAGGTAGTCCACCGCCTCCGAGAGTTCCGTCACCGTGGAGAAGTTCACGAGGTACAACGACGCTCCGGGCGCGACCTGGTGGATCACCTCGGCGGCGCGCCGGCCATGCTCAGTCCCCGCGCCGATCTGCCCGTCCGAGCGGAACGAGCGCACGCGCACCCGCTCCGGCAGCGTCTCGCCCAGCACCGTCGAGTAGCCCTGGAACCCGGAGTCCAGGATCGCGACCTTCACCCCGAAGCCACTGAAGCCGGCCGCCTGCCAGTTGGGCGCGCCGATCAGGTCCAGCGCGGGCACCACCTGTAGCGGCACGAACAGCCCCGGCCGCTGCACCTCGACCAGCGGGGATGCCTCCAGCGCCGCGAGCGCCGTCTCCGGGACGATTGCCTGCACCCGCTCGTGCGAGGTCAACTCGACGCGCCCGCCGAGGCTGGCGACCAACGCTTCCGCGCGCGCGGTGTCCTCATCCGCGGCCAGCAACTCCACCCGCGCCTCGGGCGCGGGCATGGTGAGGGAGGCCGTGGGCGCTGCGTCGCCTGCCATGCCTGCGAAGGCCGCGGTGCACACAGCGAGCACCGTCAGCAGGCGGACGCCGGTTCGGGCTGACATAGATGGACGTCCGGGAACGCGACGAGGTGAGTGGGATGCCCTCGCGACACCGAGTGTACGCGAACCTTTGCATGGCTCTAGAGGCTCGCCGTCAGGCTTCGCCCGAGACCCGGCCGCGCGTCCTTCTCCCCTGAGGCCGAGGTTCCTCCGGCCGCCCGCGCCCTCGAGGGGTGCCTGCCACCTCGCTCCGGTCCGTCGTCCCCCTCCCGGCACCGCGACCGTCGAGCGGATGCCGCCCCGCCGCCGCGCGCCTCTTCCCCCTCCGAGGGTCTAACGGATCCCGTTCCCCCGACCCGCATCTTCCCCCTCCCGGGGGACACGAACCGTCAGCTGGTACCAGTCCTTCCGCCCGCCGCCGACGCCCCACCTCTTCCTCCTCCCCCTTGAGGGGGGAGGGTTGGGGAGGGGGTGATCTGAGGTCCTCCTACCCGAAAACAACAACCCCGCCAGATGGCGGGGCTGTCGTATCCACTCCTGGACGAGAAACTACGAGACGCGCTCGAAGATCGAGGCGATGCCCTGCCCCCCGCCGATGCAGAGCGAGACCAGCCCGTAGCGGCCGCCTGTGCGCTCCAGCTCGTACATCGTCTTCACGGCCAGCATCGTGCCCGTGGCACCCACCGGGTGGCCCAGCGCGATCGCGCCGCCGTTCGGGTTCGTCTTGTCCTGCGGCAGGTCCAGCGCCACCGAGCAGGCCGCTGCCACCGAGGCGAACGCCTCGTTCAGTTCAATGACGTCCATGTCGTTGACGGACAGGTTGGCCTTCTGCATGACGTTCTGGATCGCCGGGATGGGGCCGGACCCCATGACCTGCCACTCCACGCCGGCCTCGGCCCGGGCCACCAGACGCATGCGCGGCTTGATGCCCAGTTCCTGCGCCTTGCTGGCGGACATCACCACCACAGCGGCGGCGCCGTCATTGATGCCGGAGGCGTTGCCCGCCGTGACCGAGCCGCCCTCCTTGAAGGCCGGCCGCAACTTCGCCAGCGCCTCCATCGAGGTCGACCGCGGGTGCTCGTCCGTGTCGAACGTGACCGTCTCGCGGCCCTTGCGGACCTCGATCGGCGCGATCTGCTCCTTGAAGTACCCGGCGTCAATGGCGGCGCGGGCGCGTTCCTGGGAGCGGACGGAGTACTCGTCCTGCAGTTCGCGGGAGACCTCGTAGCGCTCGGCCAAGTTCTCCGCCGTGACGCCCATCGGGTAGTTCTCGAAGGGGTCGGTGACCAGGTCCTGCGTGCCGTCTTCCAGCACGCCGTCGCCGTACTTGTAGCCGTAGCGCGCCTTGCGGACGTAGTACGGCATCATGCTCATGTTCTCGGCGCCGCCCGCGACCACGATGTCCGCGTCGCCGGTCTGGATCCAGCGCGCCGCGGTGTTGATCGCCTCCAGCCCGGAGCCGCAGATG
>CAYTRA010000318.1:0-3322 GCA_964439675.1 uncultured Dehalococcoidaceae bacterium | reverse complement strand
GTCGGTAAGCCCCCTTTTTTTAGGGGGTGAGACACATTTTCGAGTGATTCTGAATCGTATCGAGACACAAGCGGTGTCTCGCCTCGTTTCCGGTGTCTCACCCGAAGTGTCTCGCTATGCGTCAGTCGCCAGCGTCTCACTCAGGTCTCCCGGCAGCGCCAGGAGGCGGATGCCCAGGGACGCGGCGGTCTGCGCCTCCCGGGCGAGGTAGTCGGCCGCTCCTCCTCCCAGGCGCCGCGCCGCCGTCCGTGGGCCAGTCAGGGCGAGGTTGCACCAGCGCATGAGCCTCAGGGAGCCCGTGAGGATGGCGTGACCGTCTGACGAGAGCCTGCCCATGGCGCGAGCCACCTGCTCGTAGACGTCGTCGGTCCCGTAGCCGAGCTCCCAGTACTGCCGGATCGCGTCGCGTGCAGGCAGGCGCGCGAGGGCCGGCACCCTCTGGGCCATGAGGTGGGCGAGGAGGTCGTCGGTGTCGTAGACGCCTCGCACTCTGCGCGCGAGCCACGTCTTGCCGCTGCCTGGCGTGGCGTAGATGGCTGCGCCGGCGTACTCGGGGCGCAGGGTGAGGGTCACGACCGTCGCTCCCGGAATCGCCGCTCGTGCTCCTCGAGCGCCTGGTCGCGCAGGCGCAGCCAGCATCCCCGCACCCCCTCGAGGGTCACGTCGCAGGCCAACTGCGCGCCCTGCTCGTGCAGGACGCTGATGCGACGCTGCATCTCGTCGGTGAGGTCGGCGACGCTGGCGAGGTGGATGGTGAGCCCGCGCCAGTTGAGGCCGATGAGGTCGCGCGCACGCGTGGCGACCCGGGTGCGCCGCGGGTCCGCGAGGTCGTGCTCGCGCGCGTACTCGCGCGCCTGGCGGTACGAGCCCGCGACGACGACGTGGTGCTCGGGGTGCTCCGGGGCGCGCTCGACGAGTCGCACCTCGCTGCGCGCGAACTTCACGTCGAAGAGCCAACGCTCCGTCCCGTCCTCGCCGCGGCAGTGGACCTCACGGCGATCTGCGTCGAAGTCGACCACGGTCAGCAGGTCGACGCCTCCTCGGAGAGGAGGACGGAGCCCCGCGTCCAGCACGTCGCCCGGTCTCAGCGTGCTCGGGTCGGTGACGACGCGCGAGACGAGGCGGATGCGGGACGTCGAGCACACGTAGTCGTTCACCGCGAGCGGACCGAGCGGACCGGCATCGACCTCGGCGTGCGTGGCGTACCGATTGGTCACCTCGCACGGCGCCTCGCCATGCTCATCGCGCCAGCTCAGCCGGTCCCCCACCCGCAGCTGCGCCGGGTGCCGCACGCGGTCGCCGGGGGCGAGCTCGGCGCGGATGACCTCGGAGCCGTCGGGGGGCGGGTAGCCGACCACCGGCTCGATGCTCACGTCGGTGATCCGCGCGATGGGCTCCTCGTCGGGCTCCTCGAGGGGCTCGTCCCGCCCGACGAAGCGCACCGGGTCGCAGCCCGACCGCGAGCGGTCCGTCGTCGCGTCCTCGCCCTTCGCCCACGCCTCGATCCAGCGATCGACCTCGTCGGGACCGTCGGCGCCGAGGCGGCCGGCGACGCAGTAGAGGGCGCAGCGGAACCGCTCCGTGCTCTGCCTCGACCGCGCGGCGCTCCGCAGGACCGCGTCGTACCGAGCGCGCGGCACCGTCTCCTCCCCGGCGAGAGGGAGCGCCGCCCGCTCGGCCAGCGCCGCCGCCTCGATGTCCTCGTCGCTCGGGCGCACCTCGCGTGCCGCACCCACGTAGCCACTCCTGCTGATCGTCATGCGCTCACCCTGAACTGCGCCCGCGGATGGGCGGCTGCGGCGTCGCGGATGCGACGCAGGTACTCGGTTCCACCCTCGACGCTTCCCCACCCGTTCGGGGGCTCGTACTCGGACAGGTCCGTCGCCGACTCGATGCGCGCGAGGGCGGCGTCGAGCACCGGCAGCGCCTCGTCCCCGCTCCTGCCGTCGAGCCACCTCGACAGCACCTCACCCTGGTCGATGGCCCATGCCCAGAGCGGGGACAGGTTCGACGTGTAGTTACCCACGTCGCACACCTCCGCGCGCTCGGGGCCACCTGTGTCGATGTCCATCCACACGTCGTAGCTCATCCGTCGTCCTCCTCGCCGCTCAGGGCGATCCTCTGTCTCTCGGCCCAGCTGTCGTCGAGCACGCCCAGCATGAGCCCGCGCGACACGATGCCTGGTGACGGCTGCTGCTGCCCCTCGACGACGTGGTCCCACAGTCGCGCGGCCGGGGCCTCGGGAGCGAGTGTGCCGGCGGCGATGCGCTCGCGGCGCTCGCGGTCGAGCACCGCCTGCACCCTCGTCGGCGAGAACCCCTCACGCAGCAACCTGTCGCAGCGATCCCACCACCACCGATCGATGCGCCCGTGCGTCTGCCGACAACGCCAGCACCACGCGCCCTTGTCCGCGACACGGTGGCAGTCGGGGTAGCGCTGGCACCGTGCGACCTTGCCGTCCGAGCGTCGGCGGATGCGCGAGACATTTCTGACTCGCTTCGCGCGGAGTTTCATCTCCCGCCCGTAACCACTCACCTCGACGACACCGAGGGCGGAGAGGTCGTCCACCCGGCGGGTCAGCGTCTTGTGCGAGATTCCGAAGTGCGAGCACGCGGCCGGTGACGTCGAGGGGAGGTGCTTCTGCTCGCGCCAGAGGATCCACGCGTACAGCGCAAGGGCGTGCTCTGGGCACCTCGCCTCGATGAGCGGCCATAGCGCTTTGTCGACGACACTTGCACTCATGCGACGGGTCCTCCTCTGAGCCATGCGCTAGACATATCTGACCGGGGCGGGGGTCTATGGCGCGCTAGCGCAGCGGTAGGCGGCACTGTCCGCACAGGCCATCGAGCACGGTGCGCACCTCGCCGGGATTGAACGAGCACGAGCACACGCGGGGCGTCTCCCTGTCGGTGGGGGCTGGCCCGCCGTCAGCGTACTGCCGCTGTAGGGCGCGGACCTCCTGGCCAGCCACGTCGAGGGCGTCGGCTCCGCCCTCGTGGTAGGCGTCGTACGTGCGGTCAGACTTGGCCCGCCACTCGCCGTGCAGGCGGTCACACACCCTCGCCGCCTCCTCGAGGGCCTCGGCCTGGATGCGGCGGATGAGGGCGAGGAGGGCGCGCTCTCTGCCTGCGCCGCAGAGCGATGCCCGATGCGCGATGGCCCACGCCTCGGCGGTCACGTCGTCACTCGCCACGGTCCACCTCCGGGGTAGCGGAGGAGCGGCGGATGCGGCGGTAGCGGCGTCGTTCTCCGCTCTCGATGAGGCGCCTCACGTCGCTGTCGTAGATGGTCTTGTGGCGGACCCGCCAGTCCTTGAACCAGC
>CAYTRA010000317.1:0-3325 GCA_964439675.1 uncultured Dehalococcoidaceae bacterium | reverse complement strand
CCACAGGCGGAGGCGTTCCGCCGCGTGATCGACGTCGGCCTGGAGCACGACGTCGACTTCATGCTGATCGCCGGCGACTTCTTCGATAACGCTCGCGTGCGAGACGAGACGCTGGAGTTCGCGGCGCACGAAATCGCGCGGCTGGGGAAGCCGACGGTGATCGGCCCCGGTAACCACGACCACGTGGGCCCTCGGTCCGTGTACGACCGCATCGACCTCACGGCCATCGCCCAGAACCTCCAGATCCTCCGCGGTCAGCACGGGGAGACCCTGGCCGTGGACGGCCTGGAGGTGGAGGTGTGGGGCAAGGCGCATACGGAGATGCTGAGCACGTTCTACCCGTTCTCGGACCCGCCGCCTCGAGGTGACGCCGCCTGGCAACTGGGCATCGGGCACGGGCACTTCATCCACCCTGAGGCGCTGCTGCACCACTCCTTCCACATCCTGGAGGAGCACCTGGTGGCGGCGGAGCGAGACTACGTCGCCCTGGGCCACTGGGAGCGCATGACGCGCGTCGCGGCCGGCGAGGGCGGGCATGCCGCCTACTCCGGTGCGCCAGAGGGCTTGGGCGGTCACAGCGGCGGGCACGTCCTCCTGGTCGACCTCATGGAGGACGGCGAGGTACGGCTGACAGCGATGCCGCTCCGCGACGGCGACCAGCCCATCCCGCACGACGCGCTCCCGTACCTGCCGGGGCTGTAGTCCCGTGCCGTCCGAGGGCCTCACGGTCCGCGAGGCGAACGAGGGCGACGCATCGCGGATCGCCTCGATCCACGTGCGGTCAAAGCGCAGCGCGTACCGCGCGTTCATGCCGGCGGCCTACGTGGACTCGCTGGACCAGGATGACCACCGTCTGCACCGATGGCAGCCGTACTTCGCGGCGCGTGACCCGGAGAACCGCGCCTGGATTGCCTTCGTGCACGGCATCCCCGCCGGCTTTGTCGCCCTTGAGCGCGTCACTCGCGCGGAGACCGCACCCGAGGGCTACTTGCACCTCCACCACCTCCATGCCGCCCCGGAGTTCCGGGGGCGCGGCGTGGGCCGGGTGCTCCTCGAGACTGCCGTGGGGGACGCGAAGGAACGGGACGCGGCCGGCCTCGCGCTGTGGACGCACGAGCCGAACGCCCTCGCGCGGTCGTTCTACGAGCGGGCGGGGTGGCGCCTCGACGGGGCGCGGCACGACCAGGAGTACCGGTGGGACGGCGGGACGTTCACGCTGCCGGACGTCCGCTACGTGCTCGCGCTCGACTGAGGCGAGCCTGCGGGACGACTCGGACGTGAACCTCGATGAAGCGCCGGCCACACCGGGGGCAAACGAAACGGCCGCCCGAGAGGGCGGCCGTTGTCGTGTCTGAGGTAGGACGTGCCTATGGCACCAGGGCGCGCGCGGCGTCCTTGTCCTGGTACCAGAGGCGGTTGATCTCGATGAACTGCTTCTGGTCGTCCGGCGTGTCGTCCTCGGCAAAGATGGCGGACACCGGGCAGGCCGGCTCGCACGCGCCGCAGTCGATGCACTCGTCCGGGTCGATGTAGAGCATCTTGTCGGCGTCTTCGTCAAAGTGGATGCAGTCGACCGGGCAGACGTCCACGCAGGACTGGTCCTTCGTGTCGATGCATGGCGACGTGATGACGTAGGTCATGACCAGATTCCTTCCAGGTCGGGGGCCCCTGCCCTGAGGCTGACTATATGAGTATCGGCGAGGTAGGAACAACCGTTCAGTGTCTGAAGAACGCCTCGAAACAGGGGACGTTCTAGCGCTTCCAGACCTGCCACCAACGCTTGCGAGATCTTCGCTCAACCTCAGCCTCGGACTTAGCCCGCTCGATGTCAGCCTGCGCCTGTTCCAGGGCGTAGGCCATGCGGTTGCGGAGCATCACCGGGTGCTGGACCAGGTCCATCGCTGAGCCTGGATCGTCGGCGGTCTCCGGGTAGAACTCGTGCAGTGTCTCCGAGAACCGAGGCACCATGGAGCGCCCGTTGGACACGGCGTACTGCTTCAGTTCGTTACCGAGTCCCAGCAATGCCTCGCCCAGGCGGACCACCTGGTACGGCGAGGCGTCGATCTCCACCACGGCCTGGTTCAGGCGGGGGAGGATCTCGTCATGGATGGGCTGCAGGCCCATGTCGTGCTTCTGGAGCGTCTCCGGGTGAGTCTCCGAGCCCGGTCGGCCGAGGTGGTAGATCGTCGCGAGGTAGACGATGCGCGCATCCTCGCTCCGCAGTTGCAGCAGTGTCATGCCCGCAGTGTAGGCGCTCACCCCACCAGCGCGAGCCAGCCCCACGTCAGCGCCAGTTGCGCCACGCCGAGGGGTACCCCCACTCGTGCGAACTCCCAGAACCCCAGCCGCACGCCGAAGCGCCGTTCCGCGTTGTCCACGACGATCACGTTGGAGGCGGCCCCGATGATCGTGAACGTGCCGGCCAGCGTGCTCCCCGCTGCGAGGGCCATGCGCACCTCCTCGCCAGCGCCTGCCTCCGCGAGTGCGGGGAGGTAGAGGGCCACGAGGGGCACGTTCGACACCACCTGCGACACCACCCCGCTCACCGCCAGCACCCACGGCACCGAGGCCACCCGATCGCCGAGGCGTGCCACCACCTCGGCGGTCACGCCGGCTTCGTCGACCGCCTCCACGACCACGAACAGGCCGAGGAAGAACGCCAGCGTCCCCCAGTCCACGCCTCGCAGGACCTCGCGCCGCCTCGGGCCGAGCGTGAGCACGACCGCGGCCGGTATGAGGGCAATGGCCGTCAGCGGCACAGCGACGTCGCCGACGGCGACCAGCGCGACGCGCAGCGCGATCAGCGCCAGCAGCACCCACATCCCAAGGATGGCCGCCCGCGCGAGCGCCGGATCGGTCGCAACGTCGCGCGCGTGCACCAGGGTGTGCCGGTGGAACTCGCCTCGATACGCCACGCGGAGCGCGACGAAGGTCAGCGCGAGCGCACCCACCGAGGGCACGGCGAGCCACCGGGCGAACGCCACGAACGGGTTCGCCTCGCCGTTGTCGAGGGCGACCAGGAGGTTCTGGGGGTTGCCGATGGGGCTGGCCACGCTGCCGGCGGTGACGGCGAACGCCAGCGCGAGCAGCGCCAGTTGCGGCCGTATGCTGTGCGCCCGCGCAAGCAGGATCACCACCGGCGTCCCCACCACCGCCACTGTGTCGTTCATCGCGATCGCCGAGGCCGCCCCGGCGCCGAGGAGGATGAGGGCCACGAGGGCGTGCACGCTGCGTGCTCGAGAGAACAGGCGGTGCGAGAGGTCCGCCAGCACGCCGGAGTCCTCCAGCGCGCGTCCCAGCACGAACATGCCGAACAGGAACAGCA
>CAYTRA010000316.1:0-3348 GCA_964439675.1 uncultured Dehalococcoidaceae bacterium | reverse complement strand
CGGCCCGCTACCGTTACAAGCGCATATCAGCCTATCCGACACGTTCCCGCAGCGGTCGAACGGGTGAGGATCCGAGTCGGCGGGTTCGGCCGAGGGCAGCGGGAACCATCCAGTCGCTCGCGTCGTTCTCCTCCTACGTCCAACCACCACGGACGTAGGGAGCCCAACATGACCTCCGCACAGCGTTCCCGGTTCCTCCTCGTGGCGGCGTTCGCGCTCCTCGGCGCGGTCGTGCTCGCCGCCATTCGAGGCGACTCGCCGCTGCCGATGGCAGCGGAGTCCGCCACGGGCCCAGCCATCGCCGTCTCCCGCCAGCCAGACATCGAGGGCAATGTGACGCTCCGCGTCGAGGCGTACGGCGTCGAGCCCGGTCAGGCGTACGCGTCGCACCTGCACGGCGGCACGTGCGACATGCCGAGCGCTAGCGCGGGCGCCCTCGGCGAACTGGTCGGCGAAGACGGAGACACGGGCGTTCTGATCGCGAATGCGATGCAGTTCTCCGCCGCGGGCGAGTTCACGCCGATCACCGCCGACCTGCTGGTCGACAAGGTGGTTGACCTGCACGACGCCTCGGGCGAAGTGGTTGCCTGCGCGGCCGTGCCTACCGAGTGAGGGCGCCCCAGAGTTCGAGGCGAGAGCCGGTTCCTCGGCTCCGGTCGGGGTGCAGCCGCAGCCACCCCGGCCGGCCGCTTCCGTGCTGCTACTCCTCGTGCCGCGCGGCCTGCACGACGCCGTCGTCCGGCGCATCCGTCGGCGCCGACGCCACCGACAGCGTGCCCGACCACGTGTGGTTCTGGAACGCCCAGTCGAGGAGCGCCCCGGCCTCGCCGAAGCGGTCGACGGAGTTCAGTAGGACCACGTAGAGCCGGTGCCCGTCTCGCGTGGCGGAGCCCATGAAGGTGGGGCCGGCCTCGTAGGTGAAGCCAGTCTTACCACCGTCGGCGCCCTCCACCCACTCGATGAACGGGCCGACATAAGAGGACATCGAGATCGTGCGAGAGCCCGTCGCGGTCCACTCGCTCGCGCCCGCCACCTGCCGGAACTCCGGGTTCTGCATGGCGTACCGGGTCAGCAGGGCGAGGTCGAGCGCCGAGGAGTAGTGGTCCGGGCCCCCGAGCCCGTGCGCGTCCGTGAAGTGCGTGTTCTGTAGGCCCAGCCGCTCCACCATCTTGTTCAGGTAGTAGACGAAGAGGGCATCCCCGCCGGCCAGGTGCCGGCCGATGGAGAGCGCCGCGTCGTTCCCGGACGGCAGCATCAACCCATAGACCAGGTCCCGCAGCGAGAAGTGGTCGCCGGGGTGCAGCCCCATCAGGCTGCTGCCCGGCATGGCCCACGACTCCACGGTGTTGTGTACCGTCTCGTCGAGTCGCTCGCTCTGGACCGCCAGCGCGGCCGTCGCCACCTTCGTGAGGCTCGCCGGCGCCATCCGCTCGTTCGGCGCGCGCTGCACCAGCACGGACATCGAGGCCTCGTCCAGGACCACCACGGCGCTGGCGGTGGAGGGAGGTGGGGGCGGCGCGTCGGGGTGCAGGACGGGCGGCGCGGCCCACGGCGGCGCCGGATCCGCGATCGGCGGCGGCGTCATCCGCGCGGCGATCGCCTCGCCCAGGCCCTCGATGCTCCAACCGAAGACATCGAGGATCTCCGCGACGGCTTCGCCGCGGTCGGCGTATTCGATCGCCTCGATCTGGATCGCCAGGTGTTCCAGTTCCCGGGCGTGTTCCTCGTCCGCCAAGGGGTCTGCATGGGCCGATTGCTGGGTGGTGGCGAGCAAGACTCCGACCGCGACCACTGTCGCGAGCGCGAGCCGCAGCGCTGGCATCTGTGGCGGTTCCCCTCGTAGGCACACAGAGCCCCAACCCATCGGCAGCGTGGTTTTCCACGTGAGATGGGGACAACGTGCAAGTGCTGGCGGGAGACGAGGATTATTGAAGAAGAATGCGGTGGGCGCACCCGCCTATGACAAATCCGTAACCGAGGGCAGGCTGCGTTAGGGCTGCACTATGAGCGCGCCGAACTTGGTCACCGCACTGTCACACAGCAACGGCTACCGTGCTCGAATGACGCGCGAGCCGCCCGCGGCGGACGATCGAGGGCCGAACGGCGGTCACAGCGCGGCCGGCGCCCGCACCGTGGATCGACGCGATCCGCTCGCCCTCCGGCGCCAGTTGGGCCAGCGCATCCGCACCTGGCGCCAGCGTCGAGGCATCTCGCAGGCCGGTCTGGCCGAGCGCGTAGGCGTCACGCAGTCCTCGCTCTCGAACTACGAGAACGGCAAGCGCGACGTGTCCGTCTACATCCTCATGGAGATCGCGGAAGCCCTGGACGTGGATCTGGAGGACCTGACCGGCACAGTCAGACGTCGCCGCCACCGCGGCGGCGAATCCCGGTAGTAACAGCCTCGCGCGGTCGCGCTGATCTGAGTCGGCGCGCCTCACCTCGGCGCTCGACGGCAAGCACCGCGATGCTTCTGCTCTGACTCCCTCCCCCTCGCGGGGCAGGGTTGGGGAGAGGGGGGCGGCGCCAAGCGCCGTGCTACGCCCGCTCTGCCTCCCTCCCCTGGCGCGCGAGGGTTGAAGAGGGGGACGGCGCGAAGCGCTGCGCCATGTCAGCTCTGACTCCCTCCCCCCTCGCGGGGGAGGGTTGGGGAGAGGGGGCCGGCGCGAAGCGCCGTTCAGTCAGGCCCCCAAACACAGGCCACCCCCGGACCAGCCGGGGGTGGCAATCGACCGGGTCGGATCTGCATCTTCGCCTGAGACCGGTGAGAGACCGGTGGCCTCTAGACGACGGCCGGAGTGCAGTCGGCAGGCACTCTCTTGAGGTCGGGCGTCGAGGTCAGCGCGGAGCCTCGACTCTGGAACGGCCGAATCGCCTTACGTATTGCGAACGATGCCGAACGCGACCCGGGACGACCTTGATGCCGGTGATTCTTCGTGCTTCAACGGCGGACTCCTCCTCCCAGGCGCAACCTCACGGTCAACCTTGTACAAGTATTGTCAGCCCCACCCGCAACGCCGAGTGCGCCCGCTCTCGCTCGGCTGTCTCGCTCGCGCTCGCACGTCACGCACGCGCGAAGCCATCTCCCGCATCCACGCTCCCCGATGCGATCGTGCGCACGAGCACGAGCGTTCGAGGGCTACTCGGCGTCGAACGGGCGTGGGGGCTGCATCGGACGCCCACCGTCAGGGGGCGCCTCGGCGCGCCGAGGCGTGAACGCAGCCGCGTGCGCCGCCAGCGAGGCCGGCTCGGCGGCATCGACGCCGCCCATGGGGTCGCCGTCGCGGTCCACGAGCACCGTGCGGGCCTTGCCGCCGGGCTCCTGCGGCCCCACCACGCCCCGCTCTTCCA
>CAYTRA010000315.1:0-3350 GCA_964439675.1 uncultured Dehalococcoidaceae bacterium | reverse complement strand
CAGCAGAGGATGCCCGCGGCTGCGAGGTAGGGGCCGTACGCCATCGTGGAGTCACGCGTGGCGCCGCGCGCGAGCATGGTGACGGCAGCCGCCGCCGCGAGCAGGCTCGCGAGGACCAGGTACGCGGGTACGGCGGAGAGTCCGAGGACCGCGCCGCCCAGGCCGGCCAGTTTGACGTCCCCCATCCCGAACTGCCCGCGCGCGAGGGCATACATCGCGCCCGTCACTCCCAGCGCGAGGCCCGCTCCGAGGAAGGCGCTGGCTAGCGCCTCGACGCCGGCGAGTGATGCGACAACGAAGGCGAGCGCGATGCCGGGCAGAGTCACGATGTCCGGGATACGGCGCGTTCGAAAGTCGATCAGGGCCACGTACGTCACGGCCGCCGTGAAGAGCGCGGTCACGGCGATCGCGCTCAAGGTGGCTTCGCGATGCCAGGCGATGGCCGTGACCGGTCCGGCGATGAGCGAAGCGAGGGTGAGATCCAGCCGCACGACTACGGCACGAGTCGCACGTCCCTGAGGCGCAGGCGCTCGCCGACCGTGAGTCTGGACCGCGCGATCTCGCCGGCCGGCAACTCCAGGATGTCCCTCGTCCCGCGGCCCGCCCAGCGGAACCGCCACGGTCGTACGGTGTGAGAGAGCCATGTGACCTCCGCCGTCCCGTCCACAACACGGCTCAGCCCGACCAAGTCGAGTGGCTGCCGCATGAAGCACGTATGCACCGAGTTGCAGGGCCGAATGAGGAGTCCCTGGCCCTCTGCCAGCCTCGGTCGCGCGAGCAGTCCGCGGGCCCGGCTGAAGAAGGAAGCCGCTACGGCTGCGGTGATCTCGGCGGAGTTCCCTCTGAGCACCAGCGTCTCCACGCCTAACTCCCCATCACTTCCACCGCGTTCATTGCGACCGGCGCGAGCAGGAGGAGGAAGAACGTGGGGAAGATGAAGAGCACCATGGGGATCGTCATCTTGACGGGGACCTTGTTCGCGAGTTCCCTCGCGAGCAGGCGTCGGTGTTCGCGCAATTCGCGTGCGCGGGCGCGGAGGATCTCGCCCACGGAGACGCCGGATCGCTCTGCCTGCGCGATTACGCGCGCGACGCCGGCGACATCTGACGAGCCGGTGCGCCGGGCCATCGCCGCGAGGGCATCCTCCCGAGGTACGCCGACGGCGATCTCCCGCATGGTGCGCGCGAACTCGACGGCGATGGGGCCGTTGAACTTCTGGCCCACAACCATCATTGCCGCCTGCAGCCCGAGACCGCATTCGATGTTGGTCACGATCAGGTCGAGCACCTGGGGCAGCGCCCGGTCGATGCTGCGCGCCCGGGATATCGCCCGGCGACGCAGCAGCAACCAGGGGCCGTAGACCATGATCACCAGGAGGATGCCGGCGGCCAGCAGGGGCATGGTCTCGCGCGTCTCGGCGGTCCCCCAGGCCGTGATTCCGGCGATCGAGACGATGCTGACGACGGCCCACAACGCGAGGAATGCCTCGGCGGTCATCTTGGAGCCACCACGTTCGAGGAGTGACTCGGCCGCGCGCACGAGCCGCGGCGGTGCGAGCCGCCCCAGGGTGGCGCGCGCGGTGCTCGCCAGCATCGATGAACGGATGGGGGCCGGGGCGACTGGGAGACCGAACTCGGTGCGGTCGCGAAGCCCCTCCAGCCGCGCGAGCGCGCGCTCGTCCGGCGCACCCGGACGTAGGCCCAGGACGAGGAGCGCGACGGCGAGGGCTGCCCCGGCGGCGAGGATGACTTCCATGACTACATCTCCAGGTCCGCCAGGCGCCGCGCGAGCGCGTAGCCCAGCAGGTCCATGCACAGTGCGACGCCCAGGACGATGCGGCCGGCCTGGTCCGTGATCAGACGCCCGAAGACCTCCGGCATCATGGCGGTGAGCAGGCCGGCGAGGAGCAGTGGGAAGACGGCGATGATGATCGCGGAGAACCGCTCACGGGAGGTCAGCGCACGCAACTCCTGCTGGAACGCTTGCCGTTCACGGATCGTCTGGCCGACTCCCTTGAGGATCTCAGAGAGGTTGCCCCCCGTCCGCCGTTGCACCTCCAGCGCCGTCGCGACGACCTCGAAGTCTGGGTTGTGGATCCGCACGCGGGCGTCCGCCAGCGCGCGGTCGAAGTCACTGCCGAGGCGCACCGCATCCAGGAAGCGCCCGACCTCCTCGCCCAGTGGGCGCCCGATCTGTTCCGATGCGGCGCCCAGGGCCTGCATGTACCCGAAGCCGGAGGAGAGCATGGTGCTCATGACCTCGCAGAGTTCCACCAGCTGGCGCTCGGTCTGCCTGGCACGACGGGCGATGCGTACGCGGAGGTAGATCGCGGGGAGGACAAGCCCCAGGGCGGCCCCCGCGCCAGTGGCCAGAGGCAACGGCACCCCCTCGCCGGTGGAACTCGATGCTGAAGTGAGCGCCACGAACGTCGCGACGGCCGCACAGCCGACGACCAGCGCGGCGCGGATCATGAAGAAGTCGCCGACGCTCATCCCGATGCCGGCGCGGTCCAGTTGCCGACGCGGCGCGGCGCCGACGAACCGGCGCAGTCCGCGGTCCACCTGCGTGAGGACGCCCCGGCTGCGGCCCCGGAGGATCGAGGTGGACGTCGTAGGCACACGTGCCCGCTCTGTCTGCCGGTCGAGGGTGGCGAGGCGAGACCGGATCTGGATGTCCTGGGACAGCGCCAGGCGTGTCACGGCGAGCACCAGCAGGAGGACTGCCGTGCCCGCGCCGGCCGCGAGGAGGAAGAGCGCGCCGTCCATGGCTACTGCTCCCAACCGTCGCGCGGCGACGAGTCAAAGCGCTCGGCGAACCGCGGGCGAATGCCGGTCGGGGTGAGGATGCCCCCGACCTGGCCGTCCGCGTTCGGTAGCCCGCGTTCGAACCGAAAGATGTCCTGCAGGCCCACCACCGTGCCCTCCAGGTGCGTCACCTCGGAGATCGCCACGACGCGGCGCGCGCCGTCCGAGAGGCGCATGACCTGGATCACCAGGTGTAGGGCGGACGCGATCTGCTCCCGGATCGCGGTGATCGGCAGTTCGAAGCCCGCCATCAACACCATGTTCTCCACCCGTGAGAGCGCGTCACGAGGGGAGTTTGCGTGCACGGTGCTCATGGAGCCTTCATGCCCCGTGTTCATCGCCTGCATCATGTCGAACGCCTCGGCGCCCCGGACCTCGCCCAGGATGATGCGATCGGGCCGCATGCGGAGGGCATTGCGCAGCAGGTCCCGCTGCGAGATCTCGGTGCGCGCGTTGGCCACCGTGGGACGCGCTTCGAGGGTCACGACATGCCGCTGGCGGAGGCGTATCTCTACCGGATCCTCGATCGTCACAATGCGCTCCGCC
>CAYTRA010000314.1:0-3364 GCA_964439675.1 uncultured Dehalococcoidaceae bacterium | reverse complement strand
TGTCCGTGCAGCACTTCGCTACACCAGCCCGTTAGGCGACTGGTCGACCGAGTGTGAAGTACGGTCAGAGCGACAGAGCCAACCGAGACGCATTCGTGGCGAGATCTGAACCTACGCCCCCTGCCCCGGGCCGAGGCTGGTCTTGGCCCCGTCGATGTCCCTCCTTTGGCAACAGTTGCGGCAGCGATCCAGCTCTTTGTTTCTCGACGGCGGCGGTCCACTCCCGCTTGCCCAAGTGGTGCGGTCTTCCGCTGACCGGGGACACCGAGGTGGTGAGGATCGAGAGGGAGCCCGGCGATCGTTCTGACGAGGTCGCCTCTTGTCAGAGGACTGGGCGAGGTCCGGTATCCCGCTAAGTGTGGCGGCCTGAGCCGGCGCGTGGTCTCCGACGAGACGAGCCAGGCACCAAGGCCCATACATGCGACCGTGTCAACCGATCCGCCGCACGCAGTTCCGCACCCTCGAGCTCAATGTCTGATCGCAGAGCGCGAGCAACGCATCGCGCCGCACCTCGGTGACAGCGCCCGGTATAATGAGGGCGTACGGCCGGCCCTGGGGACGAGTAGCAGCTGACAGTCGTCAGCGCCTCGGATGCCGCCCAGCGAAGCCGGTGTGAGCCTTCTCCGGATGCGTAGCGTTGCCCCCGCGGGATCGAGGGCATCCCCGTCGACGTTCAGCGCGGCATCGGGAGCAGATCACCCAAGTCACGTTCCGCTCGTCTGTCTCGTCTCACTTGCATGGCGCCACTTGCTGGCGTGGAGAGGAGACGCAGTGCGGAGAGCAGACTTTGTGGCGCGGCCGCGGATCCTGGTCGTGGGTGGGGGACTCGCGGGGCTCGCGGCGGCGGTGCACGCCGCGCACGCCGGCGCCCAGGTAACGCTGTTGGAACGCACAGGAGAGGTTGGTGGCCGCGCGCGGACGCGCGAGGACCGGCACGGCTTTCGTTTCAACTTCGGTCCCCACGCGCTCTATGCGTCCACACGAGCGAAGCTTGCCGACCTCGGTGTGGAGGTGACCGGTCGGGCGCCCTCGGAGTACCTCGCCGTCGATGGCGGTCGGGTCCACCTGCTGCCCTTCGGCCCTCCCGCGCTCGAGGAGACCGGGCTCCTCGGGGCCCGCGACAAGCCGGAGGCCGAGCGGATCCTGGGCGCGCTCTCGCGCGCCGATGCGGAGGACCTCGCGGCGGCGCCGCTCCGCGCCTGGCTCGATGCGCGCGTCACGGCTGCACCCGTGCGGTCCCTGGTTGAAGCGATCGCACGCCTCACGACGCTCACGCACGACCCGGCGCGGCTCTCGACGGGGGCCTTCGTCGCTCAGTGGACGGCGGGCGGCGTCGTCTACCCGGACGGGGGGTGGGCGAGCATCGTCCGCGGCCTGCGCGAGGTGGCGGAGGAAGCAGGAGTGATCCTTCGCTCTGGGGCCCGCGTCGCCGAAGTGGTATGCGCGGGAGCGGTGAGGGGCGTCCGTCTCCCCGATGACGAGTCCATTGAGGCGGACGCCGTCATACTCGCGGTCGCGCCCGGCTCGGCTTCGGCCCTGGTGCCTGGCGACGCCGGCCTTGCAACTGCGGCGGCACGCGCGGTGCCCGTCGAGACCGCCTGGCTGGACCTGGCGCTCCGACGCCCACCTCCGGGGGCGCGGGCGTACGGACTCGGCATCGGCCAGCCCCTCTACTATGCGGAGACCTCGCGCTGGGCGCGGCTCGCCCCGGACGGTGGCGCCTCCGTGGTCGTCGCGCGCTTCCTGCGGGCGGGGTCCCCGGTCGAAGCGGCTGTCGTCCGTGGAGAGCTTGAGGCATTCGCGGACACGCTCGCGCCGGGATGGCGCGACGTCGTCGTGGAGGCCCGGTTCTTCCCGGGGATGCGCGCCATGGAGGCGCTGCCGCTGGCGGAACAGGGCGGCTTGCCGGGGAGGCCGCCAGTCGATGCGCCAGCGACGCCCGGAGTGTTTGTCGCGGGCGACTGGGTGCGCAGTCGGCGGATGCTCGCGGACGGCGCGCTGGAGACGGCGGTGGCCGCCGCCGATCTCGCGCTGGCGCATGCGCGGGGGCGGGCGGTGGCAGGGTAGGACGGTCGGCAGAGCGGACATGGACGACGTCACGGTCATCTTCGAGCGCGACCGCCCCTACCTGTTCGGGGTCGCCTACCGCCTGCTCGGGACCAGACAGGACGCGGAGGACGTCCTGCAGGAGGCCTGGATCCGCTTCAGCGCTGTCCCCCTCGCAGAGGTCGAGACGCCGCGCGCCTACCTCGTGACGGTCGTGACGCGCCTCGCGCTCGATGTCCTGCGGTCGGCGCGCAAGGTGCGCGAGCGATACGTCGGCCCCTGGCTGCCGGACCCGGCACCCACTGAGCGGCTGCGCGAGGGCGACCCGGCCGACTCCCTCGCCCTCCGGCAGTCGGCGCTTTTCGCCTTCCTCTGGTTGCTGGAGCGCCTGAACCCGGTCGAGCGCGCGGTCCTCGTCCTGCACGAGGCCTTCGACTACGACCACGCCGAGATCGGTCGCGTCATCGGCCGCAGTGCGGCGGCCTCACGCCAGGCGCTGCATCGTGCGCGGCAGCGTCTGGAGGCGGCTCGCCTCGAGGAGCGCCTGCGCCCGCCTCGCCCCGTCGACGAGCGCGGACAGCAGCTGGCGCGGCACTTCCTGGGGGCCGCAGAGGCGGGAGACATGCGTCCGCTCCTCGACCAGCTCGCCGAGGACGTGCTCCTCGTCTCCGACTCCGGCGGGCGCCGCGTGATCGCCGCCCGGCGCCCGATCTATGGCCGTGACCGAGTGCGACGCGGGCTCCTCGGCGTCGCCCGCAAGGAGCCCCCCGTGCGGCTGACTCGTGCGGAGTACAACGGGACACCGGGCCTCGTCGGCTACCAGGGCGGACGCCCCGCCGTCCTCCTGCTCTTCGGATTGGACGGCGACGGAGCCATCACAGAGGTCTTCGTCCACCGCAACCCCGATCGCCTGGACGCCCTTTTGCCCCCGTAGTGCCGTGAGATGCCAGTCGGAGCGCCGCACGACCCGAGGCTGGGTAGCTCCCCCCGGTGGAGACATCCGGGGAAGGAGAGGGTTTGCGGCGATGTTGGAGCGAGAGCCCTGCAGTAGCGCGCGATCCGACCACCCGTGAAGGCGTCGCGATCGCGCTACGCGTCGCCCTACCTTCGCTGAGTCACAAGCAAGGGATGGTCACCCCGACGCCCGTGCGCTCCAGAGCCGCACACCACAAAACGGGCAGTAGGTGATCTCGGTGGCGGCGCCAGCGGTGCACAGTGGCTTGCCGGTCGGGACGCGCTCAGGGAGCGCCCACCACCTGTCATCGGCCTTGGCGATGGCGAGGATCGCCGGCCCGGAAGAAGCGGACGGCACGTGCTG
>CAYTRA010000313.1:0-3373 GCA_964439675.1 uncultured Dehalococcoidaceae bacterium | reverse complement strand
CCCGCCGGGCCCGCACAAGAACGACATCCCGCTGGCCCTGCGCCCGGAGCCGGGTGAGATTTACAGCCGCATCGAGAGCCCACGAGGCGAGATCGGCTTCTACCTGGTCTCGGACGGGACGCCCGCACCGTACCGCTTCCACCTGCGCTCGCCCGCGCTGATCAACCTCTCGTTGCTCCGCGAACTGGGCGAGGGCTCCTCGCTGCCGGACGCCGTGGTCACCCTCGGCTCCATCGACATTGTGCTGGGGGAGATCGACCGATGAGCGACGCACCCCTCGAACAGCGCCGGCCCGCGACGCCGATGTTCCGCCAGATCGAGGACCGTCCCGGTCTGAAGGAGATGGCACTCGGCGTGCCGTTTGGCCTCAAGGTCATCGGCGGCATCCTGGGGCTCGGCGCGCTCGCCGTGCTCGCGTTCGTGGGGTACCTCGTCGTGGACGGGCGCCTCGAGGGCGAGTGGTACGACGTCCGTGACCTCGGGAACGCCGTCGGCGGCCTGCGCGACTGGCTGAACGACGAGGGCGTGGACCACCGCATCACCTGGGTGATCACCGGGCTCCTGGGTGCCGTGGGGATCATGAGCCTGGTGGGCGGGTGGCTGCTGATCGGCTCGTGGGTGGAGCGTCGCGCGCTCGCGAAGTTCCAGATCCGCATGGGGCCGAACCGCACCGGTCCCTTCGGCCTCCTCCAGCCCATCGCGGACGCGGTCAAGTTGATGACCAAGGAGATCGTGATCCCGCGCGGGGCGGACAAGTTCCTGTACTACATCCCGCCGGTGCTGATCTTCGTCCCCGCCATGCTCGGCTGGGCGCCGATCCCGTGGGCGCCGAACATGAACTACCTGGACATCAACGTGGGTGTCCTCTACGTCATCGCGATCTCCTCGATCGGGGTGCTCGGCGTGTTCCTCGCGGGGTGGTCGTCGAACAACCACTACTCGCTGCTGGGGGCCATGCGCACGGTGGCGATGATGATCTCGTACGAGATCCCGATCAGCCTCGCGCTGCTCTCCGTGGTACTCCTGACACAGTCCATGCAGTTGAGCGAGATCGTGGCCTTCCAGGGGCACTACCACGTGTGGATGATCATGCTCATCCCCTTTGCCGCCTTCGCCTTCCTCTTCGCCTCCACCGCCGAGATCAACCGCACGCCCAACGACATCGGCGAGGCGGAATCGGAGATCGTGGCGGGCTTCTACACGGAATACTCCGGCATGAAGGCCGGCCTGTTCATGGCCGTGGAACTGGCGCACGCCATCCTGGTGGGCGCGCTGATGTCCACCTTCTTCCTGGGCGGCTACACGCTGTTCGGGCTGGAGGAATGGGTCCCCGGTTACCTGATCCTCGCGACGAAGATCGGGGCGGTGTACTTCCTCTTTGTGTGGCTACGTGGCACGCTTCCGCGGTTCCGTCTGGACCAACTGATGGGGTACGCGTGGAAGTTCCTGATCCCCATCGGCATCATCCAGGCATTCATCGTGGCCATCGAGGCGTCCGTGTTCGCCCGTGTGGACTCGCCGGCGTTGATCACGCTGGGGGCGTTCGCGGTGGTGAACGTGGCGTTCACGGTGGTCATCGTGCGGTTCTGGGCGGACCGGCTCGGCTACGCTCCGGCGCAGCACGCCACCAAGCCTGAATTGACCAACACGCTGGGCGGCCTGAAGGCGGCCCAGCGCATTCGGTCCGTGTAGCGACAAGCACTGGTAGCGGGAATCTAGGCGGCTTGGACTCAACCGGCATCGTCATCGGTTTCTGGGTATTGAGCGCGATCACGGTCGCGTCGTCCCTGCTTGTCCTCGTCGCGCCCAACCTGATGCACGCACTCGTGTTCCTGGTGCTCGCCTTCCTGGGCATGGCCGGGCTGTTCATCACCCTGAGCGCGGACTTCATCGCCGTGGCGCAGATCCTGATCTACGCCGGCTCCATCTCCGTCCTCATGGTGTTCGCCGTGATGCTCACGCCGCTCGCGTCGCGAGACAACGGCAACTCGCTCTACGTGGTCCCGGGCGTCCTCGCGGGCCTCGGCTTCGCCTCGCTGGTGGGGTTCGTGGCCGTGGACACGGAGTGGGCGGAGCGCACGGGTGGCGCGCTGGCGGCGACTGACTTCGCCAGCACCGTCGACACCGTCGGCCAGCTGCTGCTGGGCCGCTACGTCCTGGCCTTCGAGATCGCCTCGGTGCTGCTGCTCTTCGCCCTGATGGGGGCCATCCTCCTGGTGCAGGAGCGCCGCCGCGCCGCAGCCAACGAGCGCAATGCGACGTCCGAGGACGCGCGCGACGGCGCCGCCCGAGACGGGAGCGCCTCGTGAGCGTCCCCGGCATCGATGAAGTGACGGTGACGCTGGCGCACTACCTGGTGGTGTCCGGCCTCGTCTTCGGCATCGGCATCACCATCGCGCTGTCCAAGCGCAACGCCATCGCCGTGCTGATGGGCGTGGAACTGATGCTCAACGCGGCGAACCTGATGCTGCTCGCGTTCTCGCGCTTCTCCTCCGCCTTCGAGGCGGGCGACGAGCCGCTGACGGGGCACGCCTTCGTCATCTTCGTCCTCACCGTGGCCGCGGCCGAGGCGGCGATCGCCCTCGCCATGGCGGTGCTCCTGTACCGCCGGCGGGAGACGGTCGACCTCGACCGCGTCAACCTGATGCGCTGGTAGGGCGGACGCAATGTGGGTGAAGTTCATGGACGTGCCGGACGGCTACGCAGCCGAGATGTGGCGCGAACTGTTCAACCAGGAGGCGCTTTCGGTGCGCATCATTCCGCCCGTCCAGCTGGGCTCCATGAAGGACCCCCGCGAGATCTGGGTGCCGGACGGGAAGACGCACGTGGCGCGTGAAGTGCTGAACAAGATCTAAATGACGGAGATCCCTGAAGCAGCCGTCTGGGCGATCTACTTCGCGCCGATCATCTCCTTCCTGGTGATCGTCGCGTTCCTGCGCGACCGTCCGCTCCTGGCCGGTCGCGTGACCGTGCTCGCCGTCGGCGTCGCGTGGCTGCTCGCCGTCTGGACGCTCATCGCCACCATCGAGAACGACGGCGAGGCGCTGGCCTTCCAGCCGCACCTCTGGATGTCGATCTTCGAGTTCGACGTCGAACTCGGCCTCCGCATCGATGGCCTCAGCGCCATGATGATCTTCGTCGTCACCTCGATCTCGCTGCTGGTGCAGATCTATTCGACGGGGTACATGGCCGGCGACGGCGGGTACCCGCGCTTCTTCGCGTTCATGTCGCTGTTCACCGCCGCCATGCTCGGGCTGGTGATGAGCAGCAGCCTCCTCCAGTTGTTCATCCACTGGGAGTTGGTGGGCCTGACGTCCTACCTGCTCATCGGCTTCTGGTTCCACCGTCCGAGCGCCGCCGCCGCCGCGAAGAA
>CAYTRA010000312.1:0-3382 GCA_964439675.1 uncultured Dehalococcoidaceae bacterium | reverse complement strand
AGCCGTCTCGCAGGTGTGTGGTCAGTACACCCAGCCCTCCCCCCCGGAGGGGGGAGGGGGCCGGAAGGGAGAGGGGGAGGGAGAGAGAGGGAGTCGTGTGGGGGCGGGCTAGCGGAGGAGGGCCTCTGGCTTGCGGGCGAGAAGGGTGTCCACGGTCTGGTGGACGGTGAGGTCGGAGGTGTCGAGCCAGAGGCCCAGGTCGCCGAGTTCCTCGCGGAAGCGGGGTTCCAGGTAGGTCCAGTCGGGCGCGGCGGTCTTGGTGCGCTGGCCGTCGCGCTTGAGGGCGACCTCGGCGCCGGGGGCGAGCACGACGAGGTGGAGGGCGGCGCCCATGAGGTAGTTGCGGTAGGCGTCCAGGAGGTGGCGGGTGGAGACGACGTAGTCCAGCACGGGCACGAAGCCGGCCTCCGCGTATGAGCGGGCGAGGAGGCACTGGTTGCGGATCACCAACTCCACCTGGCGGTCGGACTCGTCGTGCGGGTCCTCGCCGGGGAGGACGCGGCCGCCGATGACCTGCTCGGCGAGGATGTCGCCCTCGACGTGGGCGGAGCGCTCGAGGCGTCCCGCGAGTTCGAGGGCGACCGTGGACTTGCCTACGCCGGGGATGCCTGTGATGAGCCAGACCTCTGGAGGCCGGAAGTTCACCCGCGCTTGCCCTTCTTCTTCTGGGCCTTCTGCACCGCGCGCTCGTAGCGGCGGCGCTCGGCGCGCGAGGCGTCCTCCGGCGGCGCGGGCATGGCCACACCGGCGGAGACCGGGGCGGCGTGCTGGTGGCCCTCGGCCTGGTCGCCGTCCGGGCCGGCGGGGCCGCTGGTCTGCATCTGGCGCGGGGCCTGTTCCTGCTGCATGGCCTGGGCCGCGGCCTGCGTGGTGAGGCGGGCGCGCAGTACCTGGCGGGTCACCGTCTGGCGGATGCGCTCCCGGAACTGCTGCCACATGTCGTGCGCCTCGCGCTTGTAGGCGACGAGGGGATCCTGCTGCGCGTACGCACGAAGCACGATGCCCTGGCGCAGTTCCTCCATGGCCGTCAGGTGCTCCACCCACAGGGAGTCGATGGTGCGGAGAAGGACCAGGCGCTCCACGAGCCGCTGGTTCTCCTCGCCGACGGTGTTCTCCAGCGCCTCGTAGCGGTCCTCGATGAGGTCGAGCGTGGCTTCGAGGGCCTCGTCCGGCTGCGGCGTACCGTCGAAGGCGAGGGCGTCCTCCGCCAGGTCGGGCACGATCTGGGCCACGGCCACGCGGAATGCCTCGATGTCCGCGGCCTCGCCCAGGTGGTCTGCGGTGAGGGATTCCACCTCGTCCTCCAGCATGTCGAGGACGGTGTCGCGCATGCTCTCGCCCTGGAGGACCTTGTCGCGCTCGCCGTAGATGACGGTGCGCTGGTTGTTCATCACGTCGTCGTACTCGACCACGCGCTTGCGGATGTCGAAGTTGTGGGCTTCCACGCGCTGCTGGGCCTGCTCGATGGCGCGGGTGACCATCTTGGACTCGAGCGCTTCCTCTTCGTCCATGCCCAGGCGCTGCATCATGCCGGGCAGCCAGTCCGGGGCGAAGCGCTTCATCAGGTCGTCCTCGAAGGAGACGAAGAAACGCGTCGTACCCGGATCGCCCTGGCGGCCGGAGCGGCCCCTCAACTGGTTGTCGATGCGGCGGGACTCGTGGCGCTCGGTGCCGATGACGTGCAGGCCGCCGAGGTCCGCGACGCCCTCGCCGAGTTTGATGTCGGTACCACGGCCGGCCATGTTCGTGGCGATGGTGACGGCGCCGCGCTGGCCGGCGCGCGTGATGATGTTCGCCTCGCGCTGGTGCTGCTTCGCGTTCAGCACCTCGTGCTCGATGCCGGCGCGCTTGAGGCGGTCCGACAGCATCTCCGACGTCTCGATGGCCACCGTGCCGACGAGGATGGGGCGGCCGGCCTGGTGCTTCTCCTGGATGTCCTCCAGCACGGCTCGCCACTTCGCGGTCTGGGTGCGGTAGATGAGGTCGGCGTGGTCCTCGCGGGCGATGGGCTGGTGGGTGGGGATGACGACGACTTCGAGTTTGTAGATCTCGGAGAGTTCTTCCGCCTCGGTGGCGGCGGTACCGGTCATGCCGGCGAGCTTCTCGTAGAGGCGGAAGTAGTTCTGGAGCGTGATGGTGGCGTACGTCACCGACTCGCGCTGGATCTGGACGCCCTCCTTGGCCTCCACGGCCTGGTGGAGGCCGTCCGACCAGCGGCGGCCCTCCATCAGGCGGCCCGTGAAGTCGTCCACGATGATGACTTCGCCGTCCTTGACCACGTAGTCGCGGTCGCGCTGGTAGAGGATCTGCGCCTTCAGGGCCGCCTCCATGTAGCGGGTGAGGCGGAAGTTCTCCAGGGAGTAGATGTTGTCCACGCCCAGCGCGCGCTCCAGCAGGTCCACGCCGGCCTCGGTGAGGGTGACGGAGCGATGGCGGAGGTCCACGGCGTAGTGATGCCCCTCCTCCAACTGCGGGACGATGCGCGCGAAGCGCGGGTAGATCGAGGTGTCGTCCTGCGAGGGCCCACTGATGATCAGCGGCGTGCGCGCCTCGTCGATGAGGACGGAGTCCGCCTCGTCCACGATGGCGTAGTGGCGCCCTCGCTGGGCGCGGGCGCGCAGGGTGGTGGCCAGGTTGTCGCGCAGGTAGTCGAAACCGAACTCGTTGTTCGTGCCGTAGGTGACGTCCGCCAGGTACGCCTCGGCGCGGGGGACGGCGATGAGGTGCTCGAACGAAGACTGGTCGGAGACCTCCTCCGCGGAGTAGCGGAAGGCGCCGCCTCCGTTCTGGATGACGCCGATGGTGATGCCGAGCATGTCCAGCGCGGGCGCGTACCACTGGGCGTCACGCCGGGCCAGGTAGTCGTTCACCGTGACGGAGTGGACGCCCTCTCCGGCGAGGGCGTTGAGGTAGATCGCGTGGGTGGCGACGAGCGTCTTGCCCTCGCCGGTGCGCATCTCCGCCACCTGCCCTCGGTGCAGGGTGATGGCGCCCATGAGCTGGACGTCGTAGGCGCGTTCCTTACCGCCGGTGGCACGTCGGATGGCCTCGCGGATGGTGGCGAAGGCCTCCGGTAGGAGGTCGTCCAGGGTCTCGCCCTGCTGGTAGCGCTCGCGGAACCAGTCCGTGCGGGCGCGCAGTTCTTCGTCCGAGAGCGGCTGGACGTCCGCCTCGAGGGCGTTGATGCGGTCGACCAGCGGGCGCATGTGATCCAGGACGCGCTCGTTGGAGTCGCCGCCGAGGAGTTTGCGGAAGATTCCGACCATCGATGCCTCCTGCCGGTCCTTCCAATGTACCGCGCGCGAGCGTGGTGACCACGCCTCCGGCTCGATGGAGGGGAGCGGGGAGAGGGCCGGCTGGCGCCGGCACCCCCCTCCCCAAC
>CAYTRA010000311.1:0-3397 GCA_964439675.1 uncultured Dehalococcoidaceae bacterium | reverse complement strand
TGGCGCACATCCACTACGTGCTGTTCGGCGGCGCGATGATGGGCATGTTCGCCGGCACCTTCTACTGGTTCCCGAAGATCACCGGCCGCTTCCTGGACGAGACCCAGGGCAAGTGGAGCTTCTGGCTCACGTTCATCGGCATGAACATGACCTTCTTCCCGATGCACTTCCTTGGTGTGTCGGGCATGCCTCGCCGCATCTACACGTACGACGAGGGCCTCGGCTGGGACACGTGGAACCTGGTGGCGACCATCGGCGCGTTCACGCTGGCGCTGGGCGTGCTGCTGTTCGTGATCAACTTCTTCATCACGATACGCAAGCCCAAGACGGCCCCGGCCGACCCGTGGGGCGGCGCCACCCTGGAGTGGGCCACCTCCTCGCCGCCGCCGGACCACAACTTCGACGTGATCCCGGAGGTCCGGGATCGCGACCCGCTCTGGTACAACCGTGACCACAACATCGCGCCGCCGGAGCGGCCGGAGCACATGCACATCCACCTGCCCCCGCCGTCCTACTTCCCGCTCATCCTGGCGATGGGGATCGGGCTGATCGGCGTCGGCTTCCTCTCGCACCTCGCGCTGTGTTTCGTCGGCGTCGCGGTGTGCATCTACAGCATCTGGGGCTGGGCGCTCGAACCCACGTCCTAGCGGACGGACCGTTCGAGGCATCCCGCGCGCACGGAGGAGAAAGCGCTCATGGCCGCAGGCACGCACGAGGTTGACCACCACACCTCACTGGGGGTGGACAACCGCAAACTGCTGATGTGGATCTTCCTCGCGTCCGAATGTCTGTTCTTCGGGACGCTGATCTCCACGTACCTGATCTTCAAGGGGCAGTCCCTGGTGGGGCCGTACCCGGAGGACATCCTGGACATCCCGCTGACCTCGCTCAGCACCTTCGTCCTGCTGATGTCCTCGCTGACCATGGTGCTGGCGGTCTACGGCGCGCAGCACGGGCGGCTGGGCCTGATGAAGGGCATGCTGCTCTGCACCATCGTCCTGGGCCTGATCTTCCTGGGCTTCCAGGTCTACGAGTTCCGTGAGTTCGGCCACCACGGCCTGAACCTGACCACGAACCAGTTCGGGGCCTCGTTCTTCGTGGCCACCGGCTTCCACGGCCTGCACGTAGGTGTGGGCGTGGCCTACCTGATCTCGCTGCTGATCGGCTCCACGCGTCGCAACGGGCTCGGTACCGAGCGCGCGCTGTGGGTGGACACGGCGGGCCTGTACTGGCACTTCGTCGACGTCGTGTGGATCGTGATCTTCACGGTGATCTACCTGATCCCGTAGCCAGAGAGCCGGAGGGGCATCGATGGAACACCAGGCAACCGCTCACCAAGAGGAGCATCCGCCGACCACGATCCGGCAGTACGTGATCATCGGCCTCGTCCTGGCCGTGATCACGCTGGTGGAGCTGTGGCTCTCCTACTCTGGTCTGCCGCACGGCGTCATGATCGCCGGGCTGATCATCCTGTCCGCGATCAAGTTCGCCATTGTCGCCGCGATGTTCATGCACCTGCGCTTCGACAGTAAGTTGTTCACGCGCATGTTCATCTTCGGCTTCGCGCTGGCCGCGACGCTGCTCATCGCGCTGATCTCCCTCTTCGAGTTCGACCACGGCCCGTCCCGCACGGTCACCGCCGCGCAGCCCCCGGCAGCCTCCGACGGCCACGGTGGCGCCGCGGACGGCGAGGGTGGCGAGGACGCGGAGGGCGACGGCGGCGAGGCGACCGGCGCGGCGGACACCGTACAGGGCGAGCCGGTGGCGGACTTCTTCGCTGCCAACTGTGCCGTCTGCCACGGCCAGAACCGCGAGGGCCTGGTGGGCCCGGCCCTGACCCCGGAGAGCCTCACCGAGGCGGACGAGTTCTACTTCGAGACCATCCGCGACGGCCGCCCGGGCACGGCGATGCCCTCCTGGGCGGCAGCCGGCCTGACGGACAGCGACATCAACGCGCTGGTCACCTTCATCACCACCGTCGAGCCGTAGCCGGGATCCGTCTGCGATACGACGACGGCCCGTCCGAGAGGACGGGCCGTTTCGTTGCGTGCGACACGCGAGGGGTAGGGGACTCCTCACAGCGGGACGCCTGCCTGCTGCTCGTGGCTTCGGACTGCCCTCGAGGCTCCGTGGTGGGCTAGGCGCCGGTGGAGGGGAGCACGGCCGCCTCGGCGTCTCGTCGCGCTTCCTCGTCGCGCTGCTGCTGGTCTGACTGGCGCCACCAGATGGCGAAGATCGTGCCGGCGACCATGAGGTTGATCGCCTCGCCAAAGGGGACCCAGAGCAGCAGGCCGGCCAGCTGCTGGTCCTGCAGCGGCGTGCCCGGCAGGAAGGCCTGGACGCGCTCGTACGTGGGGTAGAAGACGGAGCTGGAGAAGGTGATCATCGCCGCCAGGAAGTGCTTCGGCACCATGGCGCCGTAGAAGTAGACGATGCGGAATCCCATCGGTACTCGCGAGCGTCGAGGCGCGGGGTCAACGATGTTCCACCAGAAGATCAAGGAGACGGCCAGGAACGAGACGTGCTGGAGGTCATGGACCAGACGGTTGTTCAGCGCGGTGTCATACCAGCCGGGCATCAGGTGCCAGGCCCACGTCATGAGCGTGAACAACAGGATCGCGACGATCGGGTGGGTCAGGAAGCCCCAGACAGCCCGTACGACCCGGCTGTTCAGCGCGGGCGTAACCAACCGCGCTCGGTAGTCCCGGGGGATCCCTCGCAGGACGGGGGTGGTGGGCGCGCCCAGGAGGATGAGCGGCGGGATGATCATCATGGCGATGCTGTGCTGCACCATGTGCATCGAGAAGTGGTGCTCGCCGAGACGGTCCAGCGGCGACTCGTAGATGAGCGCGGTCAGCGCGAGCCCGCCGAGGTACGAGGCCGTCCGCCAGGGCGAATGCTCCCGCGAGCGCTCAGGCCAGCGCGTGAGGCCGCGCACGTAGAGGAACGCGAACAGCGCGAGTGGTACCAGGAAGTGCGGGTCGAAGTTCCACGCCAACCACCACGGGCCCTCGCTGATCACGTCGTGCGCGGGCAGCGAGGGCGCGGTGGGGACGACGCCGGGGAGTGTCATGGCACGCTCCTGCGGTGGGCACTCCTAGTGTGCCTGCTTCCGCTGCTGGGCGCAGCCATCGAGGGCAGGCGGTAGCCCTCCCGGCGCGCCGTGCGAGTGGGGGTGTGGCTGATTGACTCGGTTCGCGCCGGTTTCTACCATCATCCGCGCGCACTTTGCGTACAGAGTACGCGAACTCACCCGTACGAGGGTCGCGTACCCTCGTAGCGAGCGGGGGGACGAGGACCGATCGATGCAGACGCTCCGCGTCGCCCTGGGGCAGATCAACACCACCGTCGGCGACTTCGAGGGCAACCGGGAGGCAATCCTCGCTGCCGCGCGGCG
>CAYTRA010000310.1:0-3403 GCA_964439675.1 uncultured Dehalococcoidaceae bacterium | reverse complement strand
CACGTACATGGACGTGGTGGGCAACAACATCGCGAACGTGAACACGCAGGGCTTCAAGGCCAGCCGCGTGACGTTCCAGGACATGCTGGCACAGACCATCTCCGGCGCCTCCGCGCCCACGGAGAACCGAGGCGGGACCAACCCGCAGCAGGTGGGCCTGGGCATGAAGATCGGTGGCGTGGACGTCCTGCACACGCAGGGCTCTCTGCAGGCCACCGGCCGCAGCACGGACTTCGCCATCCAGGGCAGCGGGTTCTTCATCATGCGTGACGGCGCCCGGACCTTCTACACGCGGGACGGCGCCTTTGACGTGGCCGTCACCGGCGAACTGGTGAACCCCACCAACGGCTTCAAGGTCCAGGGCTGGCAGGCGGACACGAACGGTGTGACCAACATCGATGCGCCGCTGACCTCGATCGTGATCCCCATGGGGCAGTCCATCGCCGCGCAGGAGACCACGCAGGTCACGCTGCAGGGCAACCTGGACTCGGAAGCGCTGACGGGCGAGTCGTTCAGCACCACCATCGACGTGTACGACTCGCTGGGTGCGGCGCACCCCGTGACCATCACCTACACCAAGACGGCGACGGCGAACGAGTGGAGCGTCGCGGCGAGCGGTGCGGACCTGCAGGGTGCCCCGATCGCCGGTAACCCCGCCACGGTGGTCTTCAACGCCCAGGGCCGCATGACCACGCCGGCCGCCGGTACACCGCTCGCCTTCCCGCTGGTGCTGACGGCCGCCGCGGCCAACGGCGCCACGGCGAACATCAACGTGGACATGGACGTGGATGCCCTCACGCAGTTCGCCGGGCCGGGCACCATTGCGCCGACGTTCAACAACGGCTTCTCGGCCGGCGCGCTGGAGTCGTTCTCCGTCGGCCCCGGTGGCGACATCACCGGCATCTTCTCCAACGGCACCACGCGGCCGCTGGGGCAGATCGCCATGGCGCAGTTCACCAACCCGGCCGGCCTCCAGCGGGCCGGCTCCAACCTGTTCGAGGCGACCTCGAACTCCGGGGTGCCGGGCATTGGGACGCCGGGCACGGGTGGGCGTGGCTCGGTGGGTGCGGGCGTGCTGGAGGGCTCCAACACGGACCTGGCTCGCGAGTTCACCAACGTGGTGATCGCGCAGCGCGGCTTCCAGGCCTCCAGCCGCATCATCTCCACGGCCGACCAGATGCTGGAGGGCCTGGTCAACCTGATCCGGTAGGTGACGCTCGCGAGGAGGCACGCATCCTGATGGTTTCCTCGCAAGCACGTTTGAGATGAGTCGAGGGGGCGGACGCGGGACTACTGACCGCGTCCGTCCTGCCGACTATCTACCTGCGGGGCGTATGCCCTGACTGGCCGGAACCCCAGCACCGGCCGCAGCGGACTCCCCCAGAGACGAGGATCCATGTCCCTCACGTCGCCGGACCTCCACCGACGGCTTGCGTCCTACTCCCTGCGGCTTCAGCCCGGGACGAGGCTCTACGAGCAGGGCGCGACGCCCGACCACTTCTACCTGGTCATCCGCGGCGAGGTACTGTTCGAGACCGTCTCCGAGGACGGCGAGGCGGAGGTAGTGGCACGGGCGGGTGTTGGCGACCTGGCCGGCTACGTCGCGGCGATCACCCGGCGCCCCACGTCCGCCGCCGCGCGCGTGGAGGGCGAAGCGGTGGTGCTGGCGCTCCCCGTCTCGAAACTGGCGGAGGTGATCGAGCAGGCGCCGGAGGTTGGCGTCCGCCTCATCTGCGAGTTCGCCGGAGTGGACGAAGCCGACCTCGCGGAGGAGGACGCACCGCCGGCGCCGGACGCGCAGGCGGACCCGGACCTGGTGCCCATCGAGGGGCCGTACGACACGGAGATGTTCTTCGTGGACACGGCGACGTGCCCTGTCTCCCAGACGCACTTCGAGTTCTTGCGCGTGCGCACCCGCGCTGTGCGTCCGGCGGAGCGCGAGTCCGACTTCCATGTCCGCTACCACAGCATCGACCCGACTCGATACGGGGTGGTGGTGTGCCCGTCCTGCGCGTACGCCTCGTACTGGGACGACTTCGCCAAGATGGACGAGGGCGTGCGCGCGCGCCTGTGGGAGGACCGCGAGGCGCGCGCCTCGATCGCGCGGGGACCGCTGAGCGGCATGCGTGATGCGGACGCGGCAGTGCGCGTGCTGGAACTGGCGATGCGCTGCTACGACCTGCGAGGCGCGAACGACAGCCGTCGCGCGGTCTTGCAGCATCGACGCGCCTGGCTGGAGCGGGACGCGGGCAACGCCGGCACGGAGCGCTCGTGGCTGATCCGCGCGCGCGACTCCTACCAGCGCGCCTTCGAGCACGACACGCGCATCTCCGAGGAAGCCGCTGCGCGCGTGGCCTACCTGGTGGGCGACATCTCCGTGCGCCTGGGCGAGTACCAGGAGGCGGCACAGTGGCTGGAGACGGCCGTGCGCGTGGCGCCCAAGACCGCCTCCGGCATCATGCGCACCGCACGCGACCGCCTGCAGGACGTGCGCGACGTGATCAAGCGGGAGCGGCAGGCATCCTGATGCTCGCGCCGCGCGTCCGAGCCGGCGCGGTCACGCTCGCCCTCGCGACGTGCGCGCTCGCCTTGTTCGTCCTTGCGCTCGCCACCCCGTCGTTCTCGCGCGCATCGACGGAGCCGTTGCTCGTCGCTGACCTTCGAGGGCAAGCGCTGATCGTCGTCGACCCCTCGCACCCCGAGGCCGCGAGGCGCATCGCGCTCCCGGGCGGGCCGCACGAACTGCTGCGCATGCCGGATGGCCGCGTGGTCGCGTCCCTCGAACAGTCGGGGGCCCTCGCCGTCGTCGACGTCGAGCGTGGCGCGGTCGAGGTCATCGAGGTGGGCGGTCTGCCGCACGGGCTGGCCCTGGACGGCGACACGCTGCTGGTGACCGACCGCAGCATCGATGCCATTCGTCGCTTCGAGGTTGCCGAGGGCTGGCGCGAGATCGAGGCGTTGCCCTCGGACACCTGGCCGCACGCCGTGGCCCTGCTGCCCGGTGGTGCGGTGGCCGTGGCTAGCGCGCAGGCCGGCACACTCACCGTGGGTGAGCACCGGCACGAGACCGGGGCGCAGACGGAGACCGTCGCCGTCGCGCCGGACGGTCGCGTCGCAGTGGCGGCAGCCCTCGACGGGCGCGTGGAGGTGTACGGCGCGGATGGCGCGCTGCTCGCCCGGCACGAGGTGGGCGGACGTCCGGTGCGCGTTGCGTTCTCGCCGGACGGGGCCACGCTTGCCGTCGCGCTGTCGGCCGCCTCGGCGGTGGCGTTCATCGAGGACGGGGACGTGCGCATCGTCCCGGTGGCCGGGGTGCCGGACGGGCTCGCGTTCTCCTCGGACGGTCGAGTGCTGTACGCGTCTGACGTGTACGGCGGCGCGGTGACGGCGGTGGACCCGGAGG
>CAYTRA010000309.1:0-3408 GCA_964439675.1 uncultured Dehalococcoidaceae bacterium | reverse complement strand
GCCCCTACGGGGGAGGGGAGGCTAATCGGCGCGCGATCGCGCTGAGGTGCATCCGAAGTGTCAGGGGCAGGCCGTCAGTTCGGAATCGGGCGCAGCACGCTGCGCCCCTACGGGAGAGCGGCACAGGCAAGGGCGCTAGTCATTACATACTCGCTGTTTGACCGCGGCACCCCCTCCGGTAGGATGGCGGGAATCGCGCGAGGCGGCCCGTCGACACCCCCGAGCCCCGCAGGAGGACCGTGGCGACTCCATCCTTCGAATCGCCCCTGGCAGCCCCCACTCTCACAACCCTGGACAACGGGCTGCGGCTCGCCGTCACACCCATGCCGTTCGCGCGGTCTGTCTCGATCTCGATCTACGTGGGGGCGGGATCGCGGTACGAGGCCACGGCCGAGGAGGCCGGGCTCTCGCACTTCCTGGAGCATCTCTGCTTCAAGGGCACGGAACGGCGACCGAAACCGCTCGCGATCTCGATGGAGATCGACGCGATGGGCGGCAACCTCAACGCCGCGACCAACCGCGAACTGACCGTCTACTACGACAAGATGACGCCGGACTACGTGCCGCAGGCCATGGACCTGGTGGCGGACCTCCTGCGCAACTCCACGCTCGTCGACGAGGAAGTCGAGCGCGAGCGCGGGGTCATCCTCGAGGAACTCGCAGCCGTCGAGGACTCGCCGTCCGAGCAGGTGGGCGTGGTGCTGGACGAGATGCTGTGGCCCGGCCAGCCGCATGGACGCGACATCGCCGGCACGGAGGCCTCCGTGCAGGCCATGCCGAACGACCGCATCCGCCAGTACTACCGCAGCCAGTACGTCCCCAACGGCGCCGTCGTCTCCATCGCCGGCGCCATCGAGGTGGGCGAGGCGCAGGCCCTGGTAGCGCAGCACTTCGGCGACTGGGCGCCGGGCTCGCCGGCCTCCTGGGTGCCACACGTCGAGGAACCTCGTGGCCCTCGAGTGCGCGCGCTGGAGAAGGACCTGGAGCAGGTGCACCTCTCCGTCGGCATGCGCGCGCTGTCCGCGCACGACGACGACCGCTACGCGCTGGACCTGCTCTCGGTCATCCTCGGCGAGGGCATGTCCTCCCGGCTGTTCTCGCGCCTGCGCGAGGAACTGGGGCTCTGCTACGACATCCACTCCTACATGGCCACGCTGCTCGACACGGGCATGTTCGGCGTCTACGCCGGTATCGACCCGGACGACACGCTGGAGGCTGTGCAGGAGATCGCTCGCGAACTGGTGCGCGCGCGCCGGCCGGTGGACGCCGGCGAACTGGAGCGCGCGAAGGCCGTCACCCGATCCCGCACGCAACTGCGCATGGAGGACACCCGCGCGATCTCCGCGCTCTACGGCTCGCAGTTGATCCTCGAACTGCCCGTGCGCACTCCGGAGGAGACGCTGGCGCACTCCGCCGCCGTGACATTGGAGGACGTGCAGCGCGTGGCCTGCCGCGTGATCGCGCCCGACCGCCTGCAACTCGCCGCCGTCGGCCCGGTGGACCGCGCGGCGCTCGAGGGCGCCATGGACGTCGAGTGCCCGTGACGCCCCCCGCTGCCGGGCCCGCGCGATGAACGAGGTCACGCGGCTGAACCCCGTCCCGGAGGGCGACTACGCGCGCACCCTGGACCCGACCGCGCCGCCGGAGTGGCTGCTGCTGGTCGCGCGCAGCGTGGAGGACGGCCGCTACATCCTGCTGCGCCGCCCGGGCAACCGTGACCTCACCATGCTCAGCACCAAGCCGCCTCACCGCACGGAGGGCTTCGCCGTGGGGATCACCTCGCTGCTACGCACGCACCTGAGCGTGACCCTGCGAGGGGAACCGCGCGTCAGCCCGGAACGCCGCCCGGTACACACGCTGCACCCCTACACCGGCGGCGCCGGCACCGGCTACCTCCGCGCCGTCGCCGTCGAGGTGGTCGGTGAACCTCGGACCGACGCGCTGTACCAGGGCTACGTGGCGCTGCCGCTCGACGAAGCCGCGGAAGCGCTCTCCACGGACCTCGAGCGCCTCATCCTGCTCGACGGTGCGAAACTCCTCGGCGACCGCATCGAGGGGTAGCGGCGCATTCGCGTCTGCCTTGTCCCAGCGTCACGCGCTCACCCCAACACCCGTTCGTCCTGAGCCTGTCGAAGGGCGAGCGGGCACGAGTGCGCCGAGTGAGCCATCGCGCCACACGCTTGGCCCCCTCGAACCATGCCCTCTCAGCCCCACCCCTCTCCTTCCTTCCGACAGACGGAAGGAAGGAGAAGGGTGGGGGACACGGGCAGTCTTGAGGCGCGAACGGACTAGCCCGGGTCGCACGTGCCCGTACGCTCTTCGACACGCTCAGGGCGAACGGTGTTGGGGTACTGTCCTCACGCCAGACCTCGCGCGTTCGAGGAGCGAGGTGCTTCGGTAATCGGGCGCAGCACGCTGCGCCCCTACGAGATACAGAGGCAGGGGGATGGGAGCCCGGGCGACCGGACGCAGCAAGCTGCACCCCTGGGAGAGTGCGGGAACTGGCGAAGGTGCTCGCATCAACGGGTTCCGACTCCCTCCCCCCCTCGCGGGGGAGGGTTGGGGAGAGGGGGCTGACGGGCGCAGCCCGGCAGTTCTGATGCAAGGGGGGACCACCATGACCGAACCGCAGATCCAGTGGCGAGAGGACGCGCCCACCCCCGACGCCGAAGGCGTCGTCGAGCGCGGCTTCACCGTCGAGGGCGAGCGCGACACCATCACCGGTATCCTCTGGGCGCCCGCCACCATCGAGGCCAACTCACCGCTGGTGCTCATCGGACATGGCGGCGGCGGGAACAAGCGGGCGGCCACGGTGCTGCCCACCGGCCGCGGCTTCGTCATCGAGCATGGCATCCCCGCGGTCTGCATCGACGCCCCGGGCCACGGCGAGCGAGGCGGCGCGCAGAGCCGCACCCCGGAGTACTACGCGCTGTGGAAGGACGCGAAGGTGATGACGGACAACGCCATCGCGGACTGGAAGCGCGTACTGACCGCCTTCCTCGCGACCAGCATGTTCGACGCCGAGCGCGTCGGCTGGTCTGGCATGTCCATGGGCTCGCTCATCGGCGTGCCGTACGTCGCCACGGAGCCGCGCATCCGCGCGGCAGCCCTCGGCCTCTGCGGGCTGCGAGGCGAGACGCCCGGCCGGGGCACCGCGGGCGAGGTGCTAGCCGCGGCCGCGCCCGGCGTCACCGTCCCGCTGGTGTTCATGATGCAGTGGGACGACGAGCGCTTCGAGCGCCAGTCGCAGTTGGAGCTGTTCGACCTCTTCGGCGCCTCGGACAAGCGCCTCTCCGCCCACCCCGGCGCCCACGGCGAGATGCCGCTGGAGGGCCGCCGCTACGCACGGGCGTTCCTCGCGGAGCGGTTGCGGGGGTAGGGGGGCTAGGGCATACTGCCGCACACAAG
>CAYTRA010000308.1:0-3424 GCA_964439675.1 uncultured Dehalococcoidaceae bacterium | reverse complement strand
CCTTCGAGGTGTCGATGCGCTTGATGCGGGCGTGGGCGTGGGGGCTGCGGAGGACAGCGCCGTAGAGCATCCCCTCCAGGGTGATGTCGCTGCCGTACTTCGCGCGGCCGGTGACCTTGTCGACGCCGTCCGGCCGGACCGGGCGGGAACCGATGACTCGGTAGGTCGGCTTCTCAGGCGTGGCGACCATTGCCACCCTCCTTCGTCTGCGAGGACTTCATCTCATCCGCCGCGATCTGGACTGCGCGCACGATCTTGTCGTAGCCGGTGCACCGGCACAGGTTGCCGGCGAGCCAGAAGCGGATCTGCTCCTCGCTCGGCTCGGGCGTCACGTCCAGCAGCGCCTTCGAGGCGATGAGGAACCCAGGGGTGCAGATGCCGCACTGGAGCGCGGCCTCGTCCAGGTAGGCGCGCTGGAGCGGGTGCAGGTGCCCGCCCTGCGCGAGGCCCTCCACGGTGGTGACCTGCGCGCCTTCCGCCTCCGCGGCCATGACCAGGCAGGAGTTCACCAGGCGGCCGTCCATGATCACGGAGCAGGCGCCGCAGTTGCCGTTGTTGCAGCCTTCCTTGGCGCCGGTCATGTTCAGGCGCTCGCGGAGCGCCTCCAGCAGCGAGTCGCGGCTGGAGGACAGCCAGGACTTCTCTTCGCCGTTGATCGTTGCCGTCACGACGATGCGCTCGTCGGTTGTCACTACAGGGCCTCCTCACCACGCGAGCGCGCGGCTGCAGTGCGGATGACGCGGGCGGTCAGGACTCCGGCCAGGTGCCGGCGTTGCGACTCGGTGCCGCGCATGTCGGAGATGGGTCGCGCAGCAGCGCTCGCGAGGGAGGCCGCGCGTCCCATCGCCTCGTCCGTGAGGTGCGCGCCCACCAGCGACTGCGCCGCCTCGACGAGGTCGAGCGGCGTCGGGGCCGCGGCGCCGAGGGCGAGCCGAGCGTCCGTCACGGTGTCGCCGTCGAGGACGAGGTACGCAGCGGCGTTGACCACCGCGATGTCCATCTCGTTGCGGGGGATGAAGCGCTGCCAGGCCGAGCCACTGCTGTCCGCGGGAGCCGGGAAGTGGAGATCGACGATGAACTCGCCGGGCTCCAGCACACTGCGCCCCGGGCCGGTGCAGAACTCGGCGATAGGCACCTCGCGGCGGCCGTTCGGGCCCGCCACGCGAGCCACGCCGCTCAGGGCGATCATCGCCGGGATGGAGTCGGCAGCGGGCGAGGCGTTGGCCAGGTTTCCGCCCAGCGAGGCGCGCCCCTGCACCGCGGTCCCGCCGATGACGTGGGACGCCTCGACGAGCGCGGGGTAGTGACGACGTACGTCCGGGTGGCCGTAGACCTGGTAGAGCGGGGTCGCCGCTCCGACCGTCAGGCCCTGGTCGTCGAACGCGACGCCCAGCAGGTCCGGGATGTGCTTGATGTCGATGAACAGGTCGACATCGCGTCGGCGCTCGCGGGCGAGGACGATGAGGTCTGTCCCACCGGCGAGCACTCGGGCGGTCGGGCCGCCCTCGCCCAGGAGGCGGACCGCCTCATCGACGGAGTGGCTCCGCGCGTACCTCACTGACTGCATTGGCTTACCTTCCGTCGAGCCGTGCCGGAGTGCGGCATCACCAGTCCGGGCTGCGTTGTTCCACCGCGGTCATCCCCGGGACGGGGACGAACTCGCCGAGGGGTACCCGGAGCGCCTCCGAGACGCTGAGCGCCACGAACAGGGGCAACTCGCGCTTGCCGTTCTCGTAGTTCGAGAGCGATGCCTGGGTGATCCCCGCCCTGCGAGCGAGTTCGCGCTGCGACATGCTCTGCTGCTCGCGCGAGTTCCGGATGCGCTGACCGACCGCTCGGTGGACCTCCGTAGGGACACGCACACGGCGACGCCGGTCCCCCGGGGGCCGCGGCTCCGCCAGTGGCGCCCCGGACAGCGATGTGGACTCAGTCAAAGACAAGGACATTGCGTGCAACCTCGCCGGCCTTCATTGCGCGGAAGGCCTCGTTGATGTCGTCCAGGGGGCGCGTGATGCTCACCATCTCGTCGAGGTGCAGGCGACCCTGGCGGTAGAAGTCGATGTAGGTGGGGATGTCCAGGCGGAAGCGGTTGGAGCCCATGGTGCAGGTCTTCAACGACCGCTCACCCCACAGCGCGGTGTTCGGGATCTCGTGGACGGCTCCGGTCGGCTGGACGCCGACGATGACCGCCATCCCGCCGATGCCCAGCATCTCCAGGCCCTGCCGCACCAGCACCGGCAGCCCGACGGCCTCGAAGGCGTAGTCCACGCCGAGGCCGCACGTGAGGCCGCGTACCGCCGCGACCGCGTCCTCCGTGGTCGCGTTCACGGCATGGGTGGCGCCCATCGCGCGCGCCATCTCCAGCTTGGAGTCGAACGTGTCAACGGCGATGACCTGCCGCGCCCCCGCGATGTACGCGCCCTGGATGGCGGAGAGGCCGACGCCGCCGCAGCCCAGGACGGCCACGGTGCTGCCGGGCTTGACCTGCGCCGTGTTGAGCGCCGCGCCCATCCCTGTCAGCACCCCACACCCGAGGAGCGCCGCCCGGTCCAATGGCACGTCGTCCGAGATCTTCACCACGGCGTTCTCGTGCACCAGCATCTTCTCGGCGTAGGTCGCCAGTCCCACGAACTGACCGACTGGCTCGCCGTCCCTCGATAGGCGAGGGGGCGCTCCTGCCTCGCGCGTGCGGAGGCTCGCCATGCAGCGCGCGGGGTGGCCGGAGAGGCACTGGGCGCATGCGCCGCAGAAGGCGGAGACGCAGGCGACCACGTGGTCGCCGGGCTGCACGTACGTCACCTGCTCGCCCACCGCCTCCACGATGCCCGCGCCCTCGTGTCCGAGGACGGTCGCGGAGGGGGGAGTCTGGCCGGGGACGGCCGGGAGCTCGTTCTCCCCGTCCACGTAGTGGAGGTCCGAATGGCAGACGCCGGTGGCGACGGTGCGGATCAGCACCTCGCGGCCGGCCGGGGCGTCGAGGTCCACGGGCTCGATCGTGACGGGCTCGAACGGCCGCCGGAACACCGCGGCCTTGATGGTGGTCATGAGTCCTCCCGAGTCGAGGGCCGGCTTCGAGGCAAGCGGAAGGCGGGGCCGCAGGCCGGGCAGCGGCTCGCCGAGATAGTGCTGGCGCGGGACAAACATGGCTAACAGCGGTCTGTTGAGGCGGGCAGGACGCCTCCAACAGGCTCGTGATGGTGTTGCCGCGGCGAAGCCGTCTAGCCTCGGCGCTCTCGGGGCAAGAGCCCCCTCGACCTTGCGCGATGTGTGGGATGGGACGCGACGTGGCCAACACCGCCCAGCAGACAAGCACGGAGCAGACGGACCTGCGCCAGCCGGACCTGGATCTCGTGATCGTGGGCGCCGGCTTCGCCGGCATGTACATGCTGCACCGCGCGCGGGGCGCCGGCCTGACGGCCCGGGT
>CAYTRA010000307.1:0-3430 GCA_964439675.1 uncultured Dehalococcoidaceae bacterium | reverse complement strand
GAAGTCCAAGGCCCGCATCGAGATCCGCCGCGTGTGCTCGAAGGAGAACAAGAAGGTCGAGTGGGACGAGGTCGCCCATGGCCACGAGATCGGCGACACGTGCGTGATGGTCACCGACGAGGAGCTCGCGGCGCTCGAGCCGCGCAAGATGAGGAGGTCCTCCGGCTGCACCACGCGGTTCACGAGGCCGAACGACAGTGCGCGGGAGGCCTCGATGCGGTCGCCGGTGAGGAGCATCTCCATGGCCTGGCCCAGCCCGATGAGGCGTGGCAGGCGCTGAGGCGCGCCGGCGCCGGGGAAGAAGCCGAGCGAGATCTCCGGGAGGCCGAAGGTCGCCTGCGTGGAGGCAAGGCGGATGTCGCAGGTCAGCGCCAACTCCATGCCGGCGCCCAGGCAATGCCCGTTGACGGCGGCGATCATCGGCTTCTGGGTGTCGAAGGTGTGGTAGGCCGGGGGCGGGTAGGTCGGGAAGGCGGTGGGGCCTCGGCCTTCCTCCTGGTTGCGCACGCGGTTCTTGAGGTCCGCGCCGGCGCAGAACGCTCGACCGGCGCCGGTCAGCACGCCCACGCGGATGGCATCGTCGTCGCGCACGCGTTCCAGCGCCGACATCAGCGCCGAGGTCATCGCACCATCGATCGCGTTCAGTGCGTCGGGGCGGTTCAGCGTGATCCACGCGACGCCCTCGCGGATGTCCAGCAGCAGGGGTTGCGGGTCGCTCGTCTCCGGCATCCGGTACCTCCCGAGGGCAGTCGAGGGCCCTCGGGAGGCACTGTAGCGCGCGGATCGAAACGGCTAGCGAAGCTCGGGCTCGGAGGCGGTCTCGGGTGTGACGAAGCCGGAGTCGAAGGCGAAGACGGCGGCCTGGGTGCGGTCGCGGACGTCCAGTTTGCTCAAGATGCGCTTCACGTGGGTCTTCACAGTGCCCTCGCTGACGACGAAGGACTCCGCGATCTCCGCGTTCGAGTAGCCCCGCGCGATCAGCAGCAGCACCTCGCGCTCTCTCGGCGTGAGCGCGGCGATCGAGGCGTGCTGCACCGCGGAGGCGGGGAGGACGCTCGGGCCGTCCTCGAGTGCGGCGGGCGGGGCGGGGATGTCTCGCGCGCGGGAGCCGAGCATCACGCGCGCCCACCAGCCCATGAGCCACGCCTGCAGGTTCCACACGTGCAGCGAGATGAGGCCGGCGAGCAGGCCGAACGGCACGGCGAACCAGGCCTCGCGCTGGGAGTCGATGCGCCACCAGCCGAGTTCCATCCAGCCTCGCTGGACCTCCTCGTTGCCGAAGAGCGGTCCCCAACCTTCGTAGGCCAGCGGGGCGAGTGTGAGGCCGACCGTGAAGGCGGTCCCCACCGCCAGCGACATGAATGCCGCGATGCCGAGGGGGAAGCGCGAGAAGAGGTAGGCGAAGCCCGTCCACGTAGACGGGTCCAACAGGACCTGCTTCGCCTGCTCGCGGATGGGGACGTCTCGTTCGTACCAGGTGGGCGGACGCCGGATCTCGATGCCGGCGAGCCGGCGGGCGAGGAGGGCCTCCAGGTCGCCGTACCAGCGGGCGGCGACGACGACGAGGATGAGCAGCGCCAGGCCGGGGATGGTCCACGACAGGATGGCGCCCGCCAGCGTCCCCGGCAGGAGCGAGACGAAGTACAGCAGTCCGAGCGGGAACATGAGGGCCAGGTAGAGGATGCGCTGGTACGCCCATCTACTCCGCACGGGGGCGAGGACGTGGGTGAACCAGGGGGCCTCGGGGTCTCGCGTGGGGTAGAGGGGGACGCGCTGCACGCCGCCCTCCATGCCGGTGAGGTGCATGCCGGTGCGGATGGCGTTCTGTAGGGCGGTGGGTGTAGCAGCCATGGTTCGGCCCTCCTTCACCGCTCCACCATCGCTTTCCGGCCCGCCTCGGGCGTCTCTCTCAGGGGGGATTGTCTCGTGATCTTGGGTTTGCGGGTCTGCTTCCTCTCGTCTTAACGCGGGGTGTCGGAGGCAGTCGTATCATCGTGCGCCCCCGGCGGGGTGCCGGGAGATCGAGGAGTGCATGATGACCCTCGCCGTGTCTGATCCGTTGGCGGCTGCGCTGGAGGTGGCGCCCCTGATCCGGCAGGCGGCCGACCGCATCGAGGTGGAGCGGCGGCTGCCGGAGGACGTGGTCCTCGCGATGCGCGACGCGGGGCTGTTCCACCTCGCTGTGCCTCGGTCCTATGGGGGCGTGGAGGCGGATCCGGTCACGGCCTCCCGCATCGTGGAGGAGATCTCGGCGGCGGACGGGTCGGCGGGCTGGTGCGTGATGCTCGCGGCCCAGGCGGGGCTGTATGCAGGGTTCATCGACCCGGATGCCGCGCGTGAGGTGTTCGAGGCCGGCGGGATCATGGCCGGGACGGCGCGGCCGATCGGGCGTGCGGTGCCCTCGGACGGTGGGTACGTGATCTCCGGGCGGTGGCCGTTCGCCTCGGGGTCCTCGCATGCGACGCACTTCTCGGGGGAGGCGTTGCTGTACGAGGGCGGGAGCGAGACGCCGAGCAAGGACGAGCAGGGGAACGACCGGGTGGTGGCGTTCTTCGTGGCTCGGGAGCAGGTGACCGTCTTCGACACCTGGGACACGGCCGGCCTGCGCGGCACGGCGAGCAACGACTTCGAGGTGCGCGACGTGTTCGTGCCGCAGGCGCAGGTGCTGGACTTCAGCTCGCCTCGACACGAGTGGGCGCTGCTGCGCTGCGGCGGCCTGATCTTCATGAACCACGGCGCGCAGGTGATGGGGATGGCCCGCGCGGCCCTCGAAGCCGCACGGGAGACGTTCGTCACGAAGCGCGGCTGGGGCGGCGTGCCGCTGCAGGAGGTGGGGCGGGTGCAGGAGACGTTCGCCATCGCCACGGCACGCCTCGATGCGGCGCGGGCGTACTACTACGAGAGCGCGGAGTCGCTGTGGCAGGACGTGCAGGCCTCCGGTAGCGATGGCGACCTGGTGCTGCGTGCGAAGGTGCGGCTGGCGGCGAGCCACGCGATGACGGAGAGCGTGGCGGTGGTGGACCTCCTCCACCGGGCGATGGCGACGACGGCGATCCAGCGGTCGAGCGCGATGGAGCGTGTGTTCCGCGACGTCCACACGGCGGCGGCGCACGTGATGGTGGGGCCGCTGGTGTATGAGGCGGCGGGTCGGGTGCTGCTGGGGCGGGAGCCGGACTTCCCGCTCTTCTGACGGGCGGGGGCGTTGGGCCTCCACGGCCCTGCCGTTCTCGCGTAGGGGCGCAGCGTGCTGCGCCGGTGCTGGACGACCGCCGTCCGCTGGATGCGGCTTTGTTCTGCAGCCGCGGAACCCCCCCACCCCAACCCTCCCCCTCAAGGGGGGAGGGGGCCGAAGGAGAGGGGGGCGGAGGCGGAGGGGGAGGGGTTGCCGGCTCAGGTCAGTCCGATGAGGCTATCGAGGCCGACGACGAGG
>CAYTRA010000306.1:0-3456 GCA_964439675.1 uncultured Dehalococcoidaceae bacterium | reverse complement strand
CTGGAGGTTGGCGACGTCCGAGCCGGCGTCCGGCTCCGTGAGGCAGAACGCGGCCTTGATCTCGCCCCGGGCGACGGGGCCGATGAAGCGCTCCTTCTGCTCGTCCGTCCCGAAGAACTTGATGGTGTGGGTGGGAAGGCTGGAGAGCAGCAGCATCAGGCCGGCGCTGCAGTCGTACTTCGCGACTTCCTCGATGGCGAGGCCGAGCGCTGTGAGACCGGCGTCCGCGCCGCCGACCTCCTTCGGCAGGGTGATGCCCAGCAGGTCAGCGCGCTTGAAGGCCTGGAAGTAGTCCTCCGGGTACTCCGCCGCTCGGTCCACCTCGGCGGCGCGAGGGGCAATGACTTCGCGGGCGACGCGGCGGGCAGAGTCGCGGATGAGGATGTGCTCCTCCGAGAGCGAGAAGTCCAAAGCAGTCTCCAAACGGTTGCGAGCGATGCGGGCGGGGGAAGCCTACAGGATGGGCGTCTTGCGGGCTCTTTCTGATTGCGGGAGGAGTAACTCCACCCGTACGCTCGCGCGGGCCAAGCGGGCGGTAGTGCGAGGCTGGAGCGGTCAGTGCGACGGATCATGCGTGGCGGCATTGCCGCCGGCTTCATGGCGCTCCTGCTGGCGCTGCAGATCGGGGCGCCTTCCACGGCGTCCGCGCAAGTAGTGCCGGATGACACGCCGCTTCGGCTGCGCTGGTCCTGGCCGGGGCCGGTGACGTTCTGCGCGGACACCTCCGTGTTGCCGGATGGGGTGAGCGCCGCGGAGTTCCGCTCGTGGGTCCAGGAGGCCATGGACTCCTGGAACGTCACCGAGGCGGACGTGCAACTCGTCCTCGCCACCGGCTCCTGCGCCCGCGCGGACGACAACAGCCGCAACGAGGTGGGCTTCGAGATCTACGACGTGGCGGACGCGGAAGTGGGGCGGGCCTACTCGACGACGCTGGGCGGCCAGCCCATCGAGGGCGACGTGACACTGAGGCTGAACTGGGAGACGCCGGCGCACTGCCGTGTGTCCGCGCTGGTGCACGAGTTCGGGCACATCCTGGGCTTCACGCACTCGGAGTTCCCGACGGACATCATGGGGTACGGCCCCTGCGCCGTCCTGCAGCCCTCCGCGCAGGAGGTGGCGATGCTGGTGGAGGGCTATGGCGCGCGCCAACAGCCGCTCACGATCGCCTCGACGGCGCCGGACGGCTCCACGCTACTGGTGCTGGAGACGAGCCAGACGGACTACGAGGAGCAGGCGGGCGCGTACTACTTCATGCCGTACGTGGCGCTGGAGGGCGGAGGCGCTCGAGCGCTGCGCGCTGCCGAGTGCTTCACGTCGGCGGCGCCCGACATCGATGAGTGCACGGAGGAGACATCGCTCCCGTCCGGCTTCTGGCCGGTGCTGTCGCGGCAGAGCCCGCTGGCGGACCTGACGCCGGTGTTCGGGCAGTCCGTGGTGCAGGCGGCCGAGGCCTTTGGCCACATGGCGCGCCAGATGCTCGCGTGCAACGCGGTGGGCTGCGGTGACGCCTTCGATGTGCGGGCCGGCGACGTGCGGGCCAGCGGGACGGGCGTGGACTTTGCCTACCTGGTCTACGTGCTGCCGAACGGCCAGGTGTCCGTGCAGGTGGCGAACATCTCCTTCTACGCACCCCCGGACTTCCTGGACGTGCCCGCCACGTTCGAGGTGCGCGAGCGTGGGGTGACGGGCGTGGCGGGCCGGCTGGGCTCGTGCAGCATCTCGCTGGGCGAGACGTGCGAGGTGACGGGCGCCTTCGGCGGCACGGACCTGGCGATCGTGGTGGTGACGGACGGCGGCAGCACTCGCACGGGAGTGTGGGTGGAGGCCGTCGAGGCGTCCTCGGAGCCGACGCCGCCCTCGACGAACCTCATCTCCGGGACGCTGCCGTCGCGCGGGTTCTCGCTGGCGCTGTGGGGCGGCGGACCGGTGACGCAGGCGGCCAGCGACCCGCGGATCGCCTCGATCTTCGTCTCGCAGGACGGGGCGCTGGTGGGCTACGTGGTGGGAGCGCCGGCCTTCGTGAACGCGGCCTTCCTGTCGCAGGTGGGGACGGACCTGGCGGCCGGGACGCCGGTGGTAGTCGTCGTCCGGTAGGGCGGCGCCGGCTTGCGCCCGAGTTGACGTGTTATTATGAGAGAAGGCCCTTCCGAGGAGCGTGAAGGGCCGTCGAATCTGGGAGATTGACAGCAGCAGGCCACCTGCATACGGTTGTCATTCTGCTCACGTGGGCGTACACTTCAGGTTGCGTGGGGCGCTGTCAGAATCACGGTAACGAGGCTTAGGACTCCCCGACGGCACAGGAGCCGGGTCGGGGTCTTGTTGTGTCCCTGACCGATCCGGGACTAGCAGCCTTCTTGACCCCCTGGGCGGCGCATCTGGCGCCCCGCGGGGGACCGTCACCGACATCGTCATTTCACGCACAGGACTCGTAGAACAGCACCCTCGTCCCGGCTGCCCGGGGGCGAGTTGGTGAAGGGGAGCACCTGTTGGCCAGCAACCGCCGCCTCGTCGTCTCGAACCGCCAGATTCCCAGCGCCCTGCGGGTGTTTGGGACGAACGCGCCCGAGATGGAGATGCCGAACCTCATTGACATGCCGCGCCGCTCCTACGAGCGCTTCCTCCGCGAGGGACTGCGCGAACTGTTCGACGAGGTGTCACCGATTGAAGACTTCACCGGCGGGCGCATGGAACTGCGCTTCGGTGAGTACCGCTTTGAGGAGCCGAAGTACTCTGAGACTGAATGCCGCGACCGCGAGCGCACCTACGCGGCGCCCATGCGCGTGCGCGTGGAACTCCTGGTGAAGGAGAGCGGCGAGGTCAAGGAGCAGGAGATCTTCATGGGCGACGTGCCCATGATGACCGGCCACGGCACGTTCATCATCAACGGCGCGGAGCGCGTGGTGGTGTCCCAGTTGGTGCGCTCGCCGGGCGCCTACTTCACGGCCGACATTGACCCGGCCACCGGCCGCAAGCTGACCGGCGCGAAGTTGATCCCGAACCGTGGCGCGTGGCTGGAGTTCGAGACCTCCGCCCGCGACGTGGTTTCCGTGAAGGTGGACCGCAAGCGCCGCATCCCGGTCTCGGTGCTCCTCCGCGCCATCGACATCGAGGAGGGGCTGTCGGACGAGGAGTTGGGCACGGACGAGCGCGTCCGGCGGCTGCTGGCGGACGTGGACAACAACGAGGAGCACAACTACCTCGACTCCACGCTGGCGAAGGACTCCACGACCAACAAGAAGGAAGCGCTGGAGGAGTTCTACCGGCGGCTGCGCCCGGGCGACCCGCCCACGGCGGACAACGCCCGCGAACTCATCGAGACGCTGTTCTTCGCCGACCGCCGCTACGACCTGGGCACGGTGGGCCGCTACAAGCTGAACAAGCGCCTGGCGCTGGTGGACGCGCCGGAGCAGCGCACGCTGCGCCGCGAGGACATCGTGGCGATCATTCGCCGCATCC
>CAYTRA010000305.1:0-3479 GCA_964439675.1 uncultured Dehalococcoidaceae bacterium | reverse complement strand
CACGATGTGCCCTTCCTACATGGTCACCCGGGACGAGGAGCACTCCACCCGAGGGCGCGCGAACCTCCTGCGACAGGCCGTGAACGGCGTGCTCCCGCTGGAGGAGGTGGCCGGCGACCGGGTGATGGAGGCGCTGGACCTGTGCGTGGAGTGCAAGGCCTGCAAGGCGGAGTGCCCCTCCGGCGTGGACGTGGCGAAGTTGAAGTACGAGGTGCTCACCCGCCGCCACGAGGAGCGCGGCCTGCCGCTCCGTGACCGTCTGTTCGGCAACATCGGCCGCTTCAATCGCTGGGCGCGCTTCCTGGGGCCGCTCCGCCTCCTGGTGAACCTGGGCGGCAGCATCGGCTTCGTGCGGCAGGTGATGCACGACCGGCTGGGCATCCATCGAGAGCGACCGCTTCCGCGTCTCGCGTGGCGGCCCTTCAGCGGCTGGTTCGCCTACCACCAGCGGGCGCGGGACGCCTCGACCCCGGCGCCGCGAGGGCAGGTGGTCTACTACGTGGACTCCTTCACGGAGGCGAATCACCCGGAGGTGGGGCAGGCCGCCGTGCGCATCCTGGAGGCGCTCGGCTACGCCGTCACGGTCGTCCCGCGCCTCGGGTGTTGCGGGCGTCCGCTGATCTCGAAGGGGCAACTGCGCACCGCGGCCGAGTGGGCCGCGAAGAACGTCGCTCTCCTCGCCCCCTACGCGCAGCGAGGCGTCCCGATCGTGGGCTCGGAGCCCTCGTGCATCCTCACGCTGCGGGACGAGTACCCGGACCTGGTGCCCGGCGAGGACGCACGCACGGTCGCGGCGCAGGCGTTCCTCGTCGATGAACTCGTCGCCCGTGTCGCCTCGGACGATGCAGCGTTCCGCGCTGCTCTGCGACCGGTGGCCGGCGGAGGCAAGGCGCTCCTGCACGGCCACTGCCACCAGAAGGCCCTCGCCGGCATGGAGTCCACGCTGGCGCTCCTCGCGATGGTGCCCGGCCTCGATGTATCGCTCGTGGACTCGGCGTGCTGCGGCATGGCCGGCTCCTTCGGCTTCGAGGTCGAGCACTACGAGGTCTCCCGCGCGATGGCAGAGCGCACGCTGATCCCCGCGGTCACGGCCGCCTCTCTGGACACCCAGGTCCTGGTGACCGGCGTGTCCTGCCGCCAGCAGATCGCACACTTCTCCGGTCGCCGGCCGCGGCACGTGCTGGAAGTGCTCGCGGACGCGCTTCCTCCGCCACCTCTCGGCGATGACAGACCGAATAGACCTCGCCGGTAGACAGCGCAAGAATGTGCGGCGCGCTTCGCCGGGCTCCGTGCTGAGGCGTAGGTCGGGTCGGAGGACTCGTGCACTCAGGCGGCCAACGACGCCAGGGCTCCGTCATCGGGAACCTCCGGGTCCGCCGAGGGCGTCGCCGTCAGCAGGTCGTCCAGGTCGAGCGCCCGGAGATCCGCAAGCCGAGACGGCCCGGCGTGTCGTTCCTGATCATCGGCTTCCTCGTGCTGATCGCGGCCGGGACGCTGCTACTGATGCTGCCGGCCGCCTCCGCGGACGGGAACCGCGCGCCCTTCATGCGGGCGCTGTTCACCTCCACCTCCGCCGTCTGCGTGACCGGGCTGGCCGTGGTGGACACCCGCGAGTCCTGGTCCGTCCTGGGGCAGGTGATCATCCTGCTCCTGATCCAGCTCGGCGGGCTGGGGTTCATGACCTCCAGCACGCTGCTGCTCATCCTGCTCGGCCGCCGTCTCTCGCTCGCCCAGCGGCTCGTGACGGGCGAGATCGCGGGGCGCCTGGGCTCGGAGACGCCTCGAGTGCTCGTGCGGCGCATCGTGACGCTCGCGCTGGTGACGGAGGCCATCGGCGCGGCGGTGCTGATCGTGCTGTTCGCGCTGGACGATCGCAGCCTGGACCCGTCCGTGATGTGGCGGGGGCTCTTCACCGCCGTCTCGGCGTTCAACAACGCGGGGTTCGACATCGAGGGCGGTGGCGTGAGTCTCCGACGCTTCGCCGGGAACCCGCCGGTCCTCCTCTCGGTGGCAGCGCTCACCACCATGGGCAGCCTGGGCTACGCGGTCGTGTGGGACGTGGGGCACCGGCGGGGCTGGCGGCGTCTCACGGTGAACTCCAAGATCGTGCTCGTCACCTTCGCCGTCCTCACTGCGGGCGGCGGCCTGGTGATCTTCCTCCGCGAGGTGTTCCGTGAGGGCGTCTCGTCCGACGTCGGGCTGGGGAACACGCTGATCGTGTCCTTCGCGGAGTCGGCCTACGCGCGCACGTCCGGGTTCACGGCGCTGGACGTGGGCGGGACGGAGCCGGAGATCCTGTTCTTCATTGCCGGCCTGATGTTCATCGGCGGGGGCGCGGGCTCCACCGCCGGCGGCATCAAGGTGAACACCTTCAGCACGCTCTTCGTCACCATCGTCGCCTCCATCCGAGGCGAGGAGCACGTCCACGTCTTCGGGCGCGAGATCCCGTGGCGGCAGGTGAACCGGGCGCTGAGCGTCGCCCTGCTCTCGGTCGCCATCGTGTTCACGTCCACGTTCGCGCTGTCCCTCACCACGGACGCGAACCCCGCCCACGTGGTGTTCGAGGCGGTCTCCGCGTTCGGCACTACCGGCCTCTCGGCCGGCATCACCGGGTCGCTCAACGCCGCCGGCCAGCTCGTACTCATCGTGACCATGTTCGCCGGGAGAGTGGGGCCGCTGACGATCGCACTCGCGCTCGCGGCGCGGTTCCAGGGCCGGGAGCGGCTGCGCTACCCGGAGGCGGATGTGAACATCGGTTAGCACCTCGATCGGTCGAGGGAGGGAACACATGAAGCAGCAGGTCGCCGTGATCGGGCTCGGCCGGTTCGGGTCCGCCGTCGCCACGGAGTTGGTGCGGCTCGGGCACGACGTCCTCGGTGTGGACAGCGACCTGGCCACCGTGCAGGCGCTCTCCGGCGACCTCACGCACGTCGTGCAGGCGGAGGCCACGGACGAGGAGAGCCTGTCCCGCCTCGGCATCACGGAGTTCGACGCCGCGGTCGTGGGGATCACGGGCGACCTGGAGACGAGCATCCTGGCCACGCTGCTCCTCAAGCGGCTGGGCCTGAAGCGGGTGGTGGTGAAGGCCCGCAACGAGATGCACGGCGAGATCCTCACCCGCGTCGGCGCGGACCGCGTGGTCTACCCGGAGCGCGACACGGGCCTGCGCGTGGCGCACGCGTGGACCTCCGCGGACATCACGGACTCACTGGACGTGATCCCCGGCTACGCCATCAGCCGCGTCGCGGTGCCGGCGGCGCTGGTGGGCCAGACCATCCAGCGCGCCATCCTGGACCGCACCTCCAACGTCTCGCTGTTGCTCCTCGCGCGAGGTGAGCGCGTGACCGTGTACCCATCGCCGTCCGAGACGTTGAAGGCCGGCGACACCATGGTGATGTCGGGCGCGCTGCCGGACATGGAGCGCTTCTTCGCCGCGCTCGGCAACTAGTCCTAGACGCCCGGCGCCCCTCGGATGTCTC
>CAYTRA010000304.1:0-3491 GCA_964439675.1 uncultured Dehalococcoidaceae bacterium | reverse complement strand
GCACCGCTACCGAGGCGCCGTGCTGGTAGAGCAGCACCCAGCGTTCGTCGTGCGCTATCGAGTGCAGGAGCGGCTGGCAGCAGTCGTCCGGCAGGTACACGTGCGTGAACACTGTCCCCGCCCCGAGGGCCTCGAGGCACGCCACGTCCTCGTCCCAGCAGTCGCGCGCACGATCGTGCAGGTGGACGCGCTGGTCGAACTCCCCGTCCACCCATTCCGTGCCCTGCGGCACGTTGACCGCCTGCCGGTCGGAGAGGGCGGGCCACCATTCGCCCTCGCGGTCGGCGTACCACGGGCGCTCTGGCACCACGAGGAACCTCGCTCCCTGGGGCGTCTCGCGGGAGGCCCACGCCATCGCCGCTTGGTCGGACACCGACAGCGGGCGCAGGAACACCGCCTCGCCCCGGTCCGCCTCCACCGCACCGAACAGCGCGAGCGCCCCTATCGCCCCGGCCACCGCCACCGGCCGCCACCTCGCGAGGACTCCCGAAGGCAGGTCGGGTGCGCCTCGGAGCGCCGGGAGCACCACCTCGACGGCCGCGTACGCGGCGAGGATGGCGGTCGGGACCACGGTGTAGGTGGCGAACGAGCGCATCTGCAGGACGATCAGCAACGCCCACCACGCCGCCAGCAGCCAGCGTCCGCGCGCCATCGCCACCACCGCGCCGAGGGCGCCCGCAGCACCGATGACGGAGAAGTACGGCTCACTCGTGAACACCGGGTCGATGACGCGGAGCAGGACGTCCCTCGTCACGGCGCCGTCGGAGAGCACGTCGCCGCCGTGTCCGAGCGCGGCGAGGAACGGCTCCGCCCCATGCCGCGCGAGCACGGTGCCCCACCACGGCGCCGCCAGCACCGGCGCGCCAATGGCAACCGTGAGCGCCACCGCGGCCCGCCAGCGCGAGGGCCGCACGATCGAGGACAGCGCCAGCCCCGAGGCGAGGAACACCGCGGCCTCCAGGTGCGTCACCAGCGTCGCCGCCGAGAGCACCGTCGCCGCGCCCAGCGCGAGGGCCCGCGCACGCCTCGATGGTGGGTCTCGCCGCAGGGCGTACCGGTACGCCGCGAGCGCGAACAGCGCCGTCGTGAGGCCGACCGCGCGCGTGGCGCCGCCGCCCATCACCAGCCACTCGAACGAGCGGGGGGCCAGCGCGAACGCAGCCGCGGCGAGCAGCGGGATGGCGCGGCCCGGCATCACCGTCCGTGCCAGCGCGTACACCCCCGCCACCGCGGCGGACGCGGCGACCAGCGGCAGCAACCAGTACACCTGCTCCATCGACAGGGGCGTGAGGTCCTCGATGAGCGCCGCCAGGTAAAGGGCGAGCGGGGGGTAGGCGAAGGGGAGCCCCTCGCCGGCTGGGGCGTTGTAGGTGGTGACGCTCGGCAGGGCGTAGCCCGCGCGCTGGATGTCCTGTGACATCACGCTGAACAGCCCGCCATCGTTCAGCGGGAAGCCCGCCGGCAGCACATGCCGCGCCCGCACGCCCACGGTCAGCAACGACACCGCGAGGACGCTCAGCGTCCAGCGCCGCTCCAGCACCAGCGCGCGCAGGCGGTCGAGATCGAACGGCGCCCAGGCGGGGCGCCGCAGCACGGCCGTACGGGCGGTAGGAGTACGGGCCTCGTCCATAAGCGACTTAGACGGTACATAGTGTTGGAGTTAGGTGCATAACTGTTCTAGACGATGCTGGGCGTTCAATGACTGCTGTCCGCGTTCACCATTACGGCCGTCGCTGGTCGTTCCTTCTCCTGGCACTCGCGCTCCTGTCGGGCTCACTAGCCGCCTGCGCCGGCGAACCAACCTTCCGAGCCGATCCCGCCTTCGATGGCCGGGTGTACGACCTGCCGGTCGACTTGCTCGCCCTGCCGGAGGGGGGCTACCTGCTGGCGGAGCAGGACGGACGTGTCACGCGCCTGGCGGAGGACGGCGCGCGGCAGGACGTCGTCGTCGACCTCACCGCGGAGGTCGCCCGCGGCCACGAGGAACTCGGCCTCCTCGCGATCGCCCTCGACCCCTCGTTCGCGGAGACCGGGTGGCTCTGGGTGCACTACATCGCGGACGAGCCGCTGCGGAACGTGATCGCGCGGCACGACCTCGGCGGCGGGGAGACCTCGAAGCCGGTCCTGGCGCTGGAAGTGCCGCAGCCGTACGAGAACCACAACGGCGGCGCCATGCGCTTCGGTCCGGACGGGATGCTTTACGTGGGCATCGGGGACGGCGGCGGGGCGTGGGACCCGGAAGGGAACGGGCAGAACGTCACCACGCTCCTGAGCAGCATCCTGCGCATCGATGTGACGGACGCCGGACAAGACCAGGCGTACGCGATCCCGGAGGACAACCCGTTCGCAGGGCGCCTCGTGAGCGGACCGGAGGCGCGGGCGGAAGTCTGGGCGTACGGCTTCCGCAACCCGTGGCGCTTCGACTTCGACCCTGAGACGGGCGACCTGTGGGTTGGTGACGTCGGCCAGGACCACTTCGAGGAGGTGGACCTCGTCCGTCGAGGCGGCAACTACGGCTGGAGCCTCATGGAAGGCGCGCACTGCCGCGTCGACTCGTGCGAGGGCGTCACGACCGTGCAGCCGGTGACCGCCTATACCCACGCCGAGGGCTGCGCGGTCACGGGCGGCGTCGTCGTCCGCGATGGCGGCCCGCTGGACGGTGACTTCGTCTACGGCGACCTGTGCTCCGGCACCATCTGGGCCGTTGCGGCCGGCGAGGAGCCACGCGTCCTCACCCAGGTGGAGGGCCCCATCGTCGCGTTCGCGGAAGACCGCGACGGCGGGGTGCTCGTCCTGCGCTTCGGCGCCCCGGTGCTCCGGATCGTCGTCGACTAGGGCGTGCGTGTCCCGCGGGGAGCGGTGCGCGAAACCGCGCGATATCACGAGTGAGGTAGTGCGCGCGGACGGCGGCCGGAAAGCGACGCGATACGTCCCGCGATCCGGCGCGGAAGAGCAGATCGGCGTAGACCTCGGACGGGGTGACTTGTAGGATCGGGACGGACTCCGCCTCGGTGGCGCCGCGGACGCGCGGGCCCCGTCGGAAAGGGCATTCCCTTGACTTTCGTGATCACGGACCCGTGCATCGACACGATGGACCAGGCCTGCGTCTCGGTCTGCCCGGTGGACTGCATCCACTTTGACGAGGGCGCAGACAAGATGCTGTACATCAACCCCGCGGAGTGCATCGACTGCGGGGCGTGCCAGCCGGCCTGCCCCGTGAGCGCGATCTTCCCGGAGAGTGATGTCCCGGAGTCCCAGGCGAAGTTCATCGAAATCAACTCGCTCTGGTACGAGAACCCGGAGGGCGCTCGCGCCATGATCGGTGGCGGCGCCGCCGCCCCGGCCCCGGCCGCCGCTACGCCGGCCGCGAGCCCCACGCCGGAGAGCGCCCCCGAGGCTGCTCCCACGCCCGCGGAAGCCGCCGCCGAGAAGGCCCCGGCCACCGAGGCCGCGCAGTCACCTCAGCCGGCCGAAGCCCCCGCGGAGGAGCA
>CAYTRA010000303.1:0-3501 GCA_964439675.1 uncultured Dehalococcoidaceae bacterium | reverse complement strand
CCATGTTGTCGCACCCCCTTCGTGAGGGTGGAGGCTAGGCGAACGGATGTGCTACCAGAACGGGCACTTGGCGCTGTTGGGCGTGGACCAAGGCAACACTCGTCCTCTATGGTCCGCGGCATGCGGGCTTGGCATCGAGGGACGCTGGCGGAACTGCTCGAGGCGAATCCACGCCAGGTGGCCGCCGAGCTGACCGCCGCTTCGACCGAGCGGAGTCTCAGCGCAACCGTTCAAGCGCTGGAGGCCTGGACCGGCTCAGTCCGCATGCTCCAGCGCACCGCCGAGACCCTCATCGAGGACGCTCCCAGCGCTGCCGATTGGTACTACTTCCTCGAGTTCGAGGTACCGCGCCGCAGCCGACGGATCGACGCCGTCATTCTCGCGGACGACACGATCATCGTGTTGGAGTGGAAGGTCGGCGCGTCCCGCTACGACACGGCTGCACTGTGGCAGACGGAGCAGTACGCCCTCGATCTTCGCGACTTCCATGAGGGGAGCCGCGACCACTACATCTTCCCCATCCTGATCGCATCAGAGGCCCCTGCCATCACGACTGGTTCGTCTCACGAGCCGGGACGCCTCGTCCAGCGGGTGCAGGTCGCCAACCCGACGAATCTCGACCAAGTGATACGCGCATCTTGGGAGTCGGCACGCGGAACAGACCGAGCCAAGTTGGACCCGGTGGCGTGGGAGGAGGCGGCCTACCGTCCCACGCCGAACATCATCGAAGCGGCACGGATTCTCTACGAGACCCACGACGTGCGAGAGATCTCACTCTCCGGCGCCCAGAACCTCGACGAGACGGTCCAAGCGGTTCTCGAACTCATCCGGGAGTGTCGTGAGACGAACCAGCGCGGCATTGCGTTCATTACTGGCTCACCTGGTTCGGGTAAGACGCTCGCGGGTCTTCAGGTGGTCCATGCACCCGAGATGTTCGGCGAGACGGATGCCGCTGGTGTCTTCCTCTCCGGCAATATGCCTCTCGTGGAGGTCATCTCCGCTGCGATCGCCGACTCTGCCGCGAGCCAAGGGATGACGAAGCGGGAGGCACAGCGGGAGGTGCGGACGTTCATCCAGCACGCCTACTTGTTCCGCAATGAGCACGCCGAATCCGACAACGTCCCGCCGGAACATGTCGTGCTCTTTGACGAAGCCCAGCGGGCGTGGGATGCCGCGCAGGTCGAGAGCTGGACCCGAGGGGGATCGACCCGATCGGAGCCTCAGATCTTGCTGGACGTCATGAACCGTGTGCCGGACTGGTCAGTGGTGATCGCGATGGTTGGGAGCGGGCAGGAGATCAATCGAGGCGAAGCGGGGCTCGGTGAGTGGGGGCGGGCGATCGCGGCGACGCACTCGGACTGGCTTGTCCGCGCCTCGCCAGCGGTCTTGCCCGGCGAAGCCGAGCCTCCAGGTGGCCGCCTCTTCGAGTCGGTTCCAGCCGACGTTCGACTTCGGCCAGACGGCCGGTTGCACCTCCGTATGAATGTGCGCAGTCCTCGAGCGGAGCGCCTGAACGCTTGGGTAGACGCGCTGCTCGACTTGGACCTGGACGTGGCACGGGCCGCGTTCCCGGACCCGCACGAGTACCCCATGTTCATGACGCGGGATTTGAGTCGCGCCAAGGCATGGTTGCGTGGCCTCAGCGACGAGCAGCAGCGCATGGGGCTGGTTGCCAGCGCCGAGGCCCGACGCCTACGCGCGTGGGGCGTCGACACTCGCCTCCTGAAACAGGAACGCGGGTGGGCGAACTGGTTCCTGAAGCCTCGAGGTGATGTTCGCGGCTCGGATCAGCTGGAGGTCGCCGCAACCAACTTCGACTGCCAGGGCTTGGAGATCGACTGGGCTGGTGTCTGTTGGGCGAATGACCTGGTTCCGACTCCTCTGCGGACTGATTGGCGAGTGCGACGGTTCGTTGGATCCCGTTGGACTCGGGCGAACGAGGAACGTACCCGCTACATCATCAATGGATACCGCGTGATCCTTACCCGGGCCAGACGAGGTCAGGTGATCTGGGTGCCGCGGCCTGAGGACGCCTCGGACGCAACCCTTCGTCCCGAAGACTTTGATCGGATCGCGGAACTCCTGACCGCGGCTGGCGTCCCCACCCTCGAGTAGCCACTCCGTCCCCCCGTTTATGCCCCCGCAATCGCGGCCCACCTACGGTCGGGCGCAGCGAAAGGGGGCGCGCGCTATGGCGACGCTGACCACGGACCGGCTGGACACGCTGGTCTCGAGGCTGCTCGAGGCTGGGGATGAGATTCCGATGTTGAGCGCCACGGTGGACCTGACCGTGGGCGGGAACGGGCAGCCGCTGGCGCTGCGCGTGCTGGACCAGGCGGTCCGACACGCCATCGAGGAAGTCGACCTGCCGGAGGACTTCCAGCAGTCGGTGCACGATGAGACCACGGCCTTCGAGGCGGCGGGGTACGACGCCTCGGCTCGGGGGGCGCTGGGGCTGATCTACTACGGGTCGCCGGAGGCTGATCTGCACGTTGTGGAACTGCAGGCGCCGATCCGCACGAGCCTGCACACGGGCACGAAGCCCTGGATCTTCGAACTGGCGCTGGCGAGGTATCTCGCGCGGCCGGTCTGCCTCGTGCAGTGCGACCTGCACACGATGGACGTGACGCGGGTGCAGTACGGGGCCGCGCAGGCGGAGGCCCGGGTCGACTGGCCCGCGCACTACCTGACGAACAAGGGGCAGCGCACGGGCGTCACCGCTCGAGGCGGGGCGCCGGGCTCCTCCGGATCCGGTGGGTCCTCGGGGCCCGCGGGGGCGAGCGGGCAGTCCGGGCCGGGGCACTCCTACGTGCAGGAGAACCGGTACGTGGAGGAGCAGCGCAACCTCTTCGCCAACGAGGCGGCGGAGCACCTGGAGCGCTTCGTGCGGCCGGGCGACCTGCTGGTGGTGGAGGGCGTCGACGAGGCCCGGCAGCAGTTGCTGGCTCGCCTGCCGGAACGCCTCTCCATGTTCGCGGTGCAGCAGCCGGCGGCCGAGCCGAACGAGGACGAGCGCGACCGCCTGGAGCGCCTGCGCGAGGTGGTGCACCGCTCGCAGCTGGACGCCGGCACAGCGGAGGCCGTCCGCTGGTTCGAGGGCGCGCACGGCGACCTCGCCTTCGGCGGCCCAGAGGCCGTGACGCACGCGAGCGAGCAGGGCCGCATTGGCCTGGTGGTGCTGCACCCGGACGCCGTGTCGCACTTCGGGTTCGCCTCGGACGCACGGTTGCACGAGTCGCCCGTCGACAGCGGGGCGGTGGAGGGCGCGCTGCAGGCGGCGCTGCGGCAGGCGTCAGAAGTGATGTTCTCGGACTCGCCTCGACTGCTGGAGGAGCAGGAGGGGATGGTGGGCGTGGCCCGCTTCTAGGCGCCTCGCGGTCGCGGGCGGGCCCATGCTCCCACTCCAACCCCTTCCCATGCGGGGAGAAGGGAAGGATCGCCCTCACCCCACGGTTGGCGCGTCGTCCCAGTGGGTGCGGTAGCCCTCGCGGAGGGCGGAGG
>CAYTRA010000302.1:0-3507 GCA_964439675.1 uncultured Dehalococcoidaceae bacterium | reverse complement strand
GTTGGTGCCCAGCCCCACCACTGAGACGTCCAGGCCGGAGGTCCCCAGGTTGCGGTACTCCATCGATCTCCCCCTCCGTTGCGCCACCCCGCGGGTGTCGAATGACCTTGAGTCGGCGGAGTATAAACCGGAGCCCGCGCCTCTCGGCGCGGGCTCCGTTCGTGTCCCTCGGGGGGCACGGATGGCGGTAGGGATAGCCGCCTAGTCCAGCGGCTTCTTCTTCTTGGGCTTCCGGCGGGCCGCAGCCTCCTGCTCCAGGACGCGGGCGTGCTCGCGTGCCTGTTGCGCCTCCTTGGCCCTCAGCCGCTGCTTCGCCTTCTCCTGCTTGTCCGTGCCGCGCGTCTTCCGCAGGCGGGTGCGGAACCACATGTCCTGCTTCTCGACGTCCTCGTTGATCATGCGGACGCCGTGCACCTCGTCGATGCCGCGGCGAACTTCCTGGCGGTACTCGAACTGCTCGATCTCCTCCAGGGTCGGCGTCTTCTCCCGGGGCTCGTAGGGGAGTTCCGGGTGCCGCAGGCCGGAGTCGATCGCGCCCTTGAGGGGCTGCGAGACCTTCTTGCCCAGGTGCCAGTACCCGCCGTCGTCCGGCAGCCGTCGAGGCAGCCCGTCGCGGTGGATGAAGGCGGAGAACTCGCGCGAGACGATGCGCCGCGCGTCCTCGTCACATTCCGGGCACGGCTGGTCGTTCGAGGCTTCCCGCGCCGGGCGCAGCAACTCGAACACGCCGTTGCACGGCTCACAGTAATACTCGTAGAGCGGCATCGGTCCCCTCCTCTGCCGGCAGGTGCATCTGACCGAAGGTTCAGCGTCCTCCTATCGTAACGCGCGAAACCGGCATCGAGGATGCATCGCACCGGGCGACCTCGAAGCCTTGCGCGCTTCCAGGCGATGCGAGCCAGCGCTACGCCGCCAGGAGCCGCGCGTACGCCTGGTACACGTCCCGTCCGAAGGCGACGAAGACCACGCGCGAGGGGCGCGGCGACTCATCGAGGTGCCGTCTGACCTCCTGCACCGCGACCGGCGCCGCCCGCTCCACCGGATACCCGTACAGCCCCGTGGAGATCGAGGGGAAGGCCATGCTCTCCGCGCCGAGTTCCTCCGCGAGCCGGAGCGAGTGCCGGTAGCAGTCGCGCAGGGTCTCCTCCTCGCCGTGGGCGCCACCGGCCCAGATGGGGCCGACGGTGTGGATCACCCAGCGCGCGGGGAGTCGGTAGCCGGCGGTCGCCTTCGCCTCGCCGGGCTCGCACCCGCCGAGACCGCGGCACTCCCGGAGCAACTCCGGCCCGGCCGCCCGGTGGATCGCGCCGTCCACACCCCCGCCCCCAAGCAACGAGGGGTTCGCCGCGTTGACGATCGCGTCCACCTCCAGCGTGGTGATGTCCCCGTGCACGAGTTCGATGCCCATGGTCGCCTCCTGCTCCTACGTGTACCCCCGCACGGCAGTGCCATGCACTCCCGTGCGAGCCGAGGGGGAGGGTGGGCACCGAGCGCGCGATCACCGATGATCGGAGGCAGGGCAGCAACCGCATCCGCGCGGGCCAGCCGGGCAGGCTCGTAGCACTCGCAGGGATGGTGAGCACGAGTGGCGTATTATGTCGTGGGTGGCGAGTACGAGGACACCACCTTCCGCAACCTGGTGCGTCCGGCGCCGGTAGCCGGGCCCTTCGACGACTACGTGCAGGCGTACGAGGCCTGGCGTTCCCGCGCGATGGCCACCGTGGACCAGGCGTACGCCCGCTACCAGATCGTGCAGACGGTGGACGCCCCTCCCGCGCTGCCGGGCATGCCGGGCCAACCGCAGGTCACGCGCGCCTGACCCGAGGGCGCACGAGGCAGCGCGTACGCCTCGGAGTGGGTAGGATGGCCGCCGAGACGGGGCGGCTTGTCCGCCTGCACTCGCGACGGCGCCCATCGCTGGGCACGACACGGGACGGAAGGGGCCGAGCGCATGGCCGCACTCAAGCCACACGCCGGGAAGGCTGACTACGACCTGGCCTTCAAGGGCTTCCACTACCCCATCTCGCGCTCTGCGATCCTCAACATGGGTCGCGACAAGGGCGGCATCGACCGGGAGGTGGCGATCATCCTCGCCCAGATCCCGGACCGGAAGTACGAGAACCTGGACGAGGTCAAGGAAGCCGTCCGCGACGTCTATCGCCGGCGCGGCGTGGCGGACGACGACCTGCCGATCTAGCGCCCATCCCTCGACACAACGAGACGGCCCGCCAACTGGCGGGCCGTCTTCGTTCTCGCGGTCCGCGAGGCCCCTCGGTGGGCTACTCGATGGAGACGAGCTCGACGTCGAAGGTGAGGGCCTGGCCGGCCAGGGCGTGGTTGGCGTCCACCACCACGTCGCCGTTCTCGCCGATGCTCACGACCGTGGCGGGGGCGTTGCCCAGCGCCACCTGCTGGCCGGGCTGCAGGCCCTCCGGCGCGTTCTCAGCGGGGACGGTGATGATGAGGTCCTCGCTGCGCTCGCCGTAGGCCTCCTCCGGCTCCAGCCGGAACGTCTTCTTCTCTCCGACGGCCATGCCCTTCACGGCCTCATCGAAGCCCGCGATCACCTGGCCGGCGCCCACCGTGAACGTCAGCGGGTCACGCCCGGCGGAGGAGTCGAACTCCGACCCGTCGTCCAGCGTGCCGCGGTAATGCAGAGATACTGTGTCGCCTGTCTGGGCCACGCGGCCCTCCTCTCCGTTGCCACCCGCCGGCGTACCGGTGTCCGTGGACGCCGCCGTAGCCGTGGGGGCAATCGTGCCTTCGTCTTCCTCCTGTCCGTCCTCGCCGCCGTCGCCACTACACGAGGCGAGCAGTAACGCGAGCAAGGCAACGCTGAGTAGAGCGAAGGTGCCTCGGACACGCCCGGCGAAGGGACGGAACGGGGACCACCGTGGTCCCGGCCTTCCTGAAGTCGTGGTGCGGATCCCTTGGGTCTCCATTCCGTCCACCCTAACACCCCACTTTCCAGCCGCCGAGGCGCCCCGGGCCGCTCTCAGCGGCCCTCGTAGCGCGGATTCGGGGTGACGCTGCCGGATCCCGCGCGTAGTCTCGAAACCGTGAGTCGTAGCAAGGATCCGAAGCGCCTCGTCTGGGTGGACCTGGAGATGACCGGGCTGGAGCCGGACGAGCACGTGATCATCGAGATCGCCTCGCTGATCACGGACGGCGACCTGAACGTGCTGGCGGAGGGGCCAAACCTGGCGATCCGCCGCACCGAGGCGGACCTGGCCAAGATGGACGCCTGGAACGTCTCCACCCACACCAAGTCCGGGCTGGTGGAGCGCATCCACGCATCCGAGGTGGACGTGGCGGAGGCGGAGCGGCAGACCCTCGCCTTCGTCCGTCGATGGGTGGCGAAGGGCATGTCCCCCCTTGCGGGCAACTCCATCGCGCAGGACCGGCGCTTCCTGCGCCGCGAGATGCCGAAATTGGACGCCTACCTCCACTACCGGAACGTCGACGTCTCCACGATCAAGGAACTCGCCCGACGCTGGTATCCCACGG
>CAYTRA010000301.1:0-3531 GCA_964439675.1 uncultured Dehalococcoidaceae bacterium | reverse complement strand
GTTCCCCAACTTCTTCATGCTCTACGGGCCGAACACCAACATCGTCGTCAACGGCAGCATCATCTACTTCTCCGAGTGCGAGGTGCACTACGTCACGGAGTGCGTCCGCGCACTCATCGAGGGCGGCCACGCCTCGATGGAGTGCCGGCCGGAGGTGCACGACGCCTATAACGAGGTGATCGACGCGGGGAACCGGGGCATGGCCTGGGGCGTGTCGAAGGTGAACTCCTGGTACAAGAACGAGTACGGCCGGGTCGCCCAGAACTGGCCGTTCTCTCTCCTCGACTACTGGAAGCAGACGCGCAGCCCTCGCGCGGAGGACTACGTCTGGTCCTGATCGCCACCCGAGGCGGGCTCCCGCCCGTCCACCACTGCGAGCGTTTCGTCATGCGGCCCTGATCCGGGATACGGCGGGGCAAGCGCGTACAGGCGACCCTCTGACGGCGTGGCAGGAGGGCTCCGTGACGTTCAAATGGACCTATCTCTTGGCGGTGGCGCTCGCTGTGCTCGGCGTGGTCGTCTCAGTTTGGGACGGCGGGCTTGCCGGTGCTTCCTCCCACCTCTACGCCATTGCGCTGGTGGCGCTGGGCGGACTGTTCTTCGTGTGGGCGCGCTTCGGACGAGTACCCACGAGGCTGGAAGGTTCGGACGAGCCGTTTGCCGGCTACCCCAAGAACCAGGTGATGGCCGTCTTCGACACGCGCCCCGCCGCGGCGCAGGCGCTGAGCGACCTCCGGCGTTCCGGCTTCGCGCAGGACGACCTCTCCGTCTACGCCAACGAGCGAGGCGTGACGCAACTCGATTCAGAGGGCGACCAGCATGGCCTCACCGCCCTGGCGCAGCGGTCGGTGGAGCACCTGGTTACGGACGTGGATGACCTGCAGGGCTACCAGGACGCCGTCAAGCGCGGCGCGATCGTGCTGGCGGTGCTCGCTAAGGAAGAGGAGCGGCGCGAGCACGTGTTGGACATCTTCCAGCGCCACCGCGGGCACGACGTCTACTACTTCGGCGACATGGCGGTGCAGAAGATGGACGTGGACCGCGCGCGCACCCGCGTCGACTGACCCCTCGCGATCAGACGGGCGAGGCGCAGCCTCACCCCCAACAGGAGCCCTTCCCTCACGGGAAGGGCTCCTCCTTCGTCTGCCGGGAGCGGCTACTGATAGATGACGTAGTCCGGCGGGACGGGGAGGGCCATGATCTCCGCGGGCGTCATCAGCGGTTCGTCCCAGTGGAAGAACAACTTGATCGCCGGGCGCTCCGCGTAGGGCGCCATCGCGTAGACCTCGTAGTTCTGGGTCTTCGGCCAGGGGCCGCCCCAGCCGTCCATGTCGATGGTGACGTCCACGCCGTCCACGTCCGCGAACTCGTGCGCGTCCGGCAGCATGTCCGCCCGGAACTGGTGCAGCACCAGCACCTTCGGCGGGATGCCGTGGTCCGCGACCAACTTCGCGAGGTACTCCTGCACCGCGTTCACGTCCGCCGCCCGCAGCTCGCCGATGGCGACGCCGGGCGCCAGCCCTTCGGACTCCGTCGCGAACTCCGGGTCGATGGCCAGGTGGACGTGCGGCTGTGCCAGGAACTCGCCGAGGCGCTGCACGTCCGTCAGGACGTCACCCCAGCCGATCTGGATGTCCAGGAACAGGAGCACGTCCTCCAGGCGCGCGAAGTCCACCCACTCCTCGATCTCATCGAGGGGCATCTGGTCCAGGTAGCGTCCGTCCTCGCCGGCGTTCGCCTGCGCCACGTCCACGATCAGGTGGAGCGCTGCCCGCGTCTGGCGGTCGCCGTTGACCGCGTCGTACGCCTCGGCCAGGTCGCGCGCCGCCTGTACCGCGCCGGTCGGATCGTGGCACCCGAGTTCGCCCATGACGCACACGCCGGGGTGCCCGTACACGGACACGACCTGCGCGTGCCCGAGCACCGAGGTGACCGGCGTCGGGGTTGGTGGCGGGGTCACGGTGCCCGTGACCGGCGGCACCTGCACATCGAGGTCGCGGTCCGCCTCGAGGCCGCCGAGCACTGAGCCGATGCCGATGGCCGGGAGCAGGTCTGCGAAGCGAAGGGGGACGAGCACGGGATCGAGGCCCTGCAAGGCGGCGGGGCCGGCAGTCGTGGCGAGGCGGACCGGAGTCGAGGAGGCACTCGTCGTCCCGGGGAGAGCAGCGACGACGAGGGCGAGGAACAGCGAAACCGTCAGCGCGGCGAGGCGTATGGCCTGTCGCATCCAGACACTCCATCGACCCGGACCGCCGCGCGTGATGACCATAGCGGAATCGGGCACTTGCGTAAACACCTGAACATTTCCGCGGGGACTAGCCCCTCGGAATCACCCTTCGATTCTGCGTCGGAGCGAATGAGACCCGTGACTTACGCGCGCAGGCTCATGTCGAGAAGTCATCACGAGCACGGCCGCGCGGAGCGACATCGGGGATGCGGCCGGGCGCCTTTACCACGAGTGCTATCGTCCGCCCCGAGAGCGCCTCGGACGGCGCGAGGAGCGGAGCAAGTCCCATGGCAGAGCAGCCTGGCTACCAGAACATCCTGTACGAGACGGATGGCCGCCTCGCCTACATCACCCTCAACCGGCCGGAGAAGTTGAACGCCCTGTCCAACGACCTCCGCGGCGAGGTCTTCCACGCCATGAAGGAGGCGGAGGCGGACCGCGCCATCGGCGTCATCGTCCTCCGGGGCGCGGGCCGTGCCTTCTCGTCCGGTTACGACCTCACACCTTCGAGGGAGGCCGCGCCCGACTCGCGGTTCGTGCACCCTCGATCGCGGATGCCGGACACGGGCACCACGCACCCGGCTCATTACGATTGGTCGCGGCACGTGCTCCTGGCGAACTGGATGATCTGGGAGTTGGCCAAGCCGGTCGTCGCCCAGGTGCACGGCTACTGCCTGGCCGGCGGCACGGAACTGGCCTCGTTCTGCGACTTCCGCATCGTCGCGGAGGACGCGCAGATCGGGTACCCGCCGGTGCGCGCCATGGGGACCATGGACATCATGTGGGCGCCCTGGCACCTGCCGATGACCAAGGCGCGCGAGTTCGCCTACGTCGGCGACTCCTTCTCCGGCCGCGACATGGCGCAGATGGGCTGGGCCACCTACGCCGTGCCCCGCGAGCAACTCGAGGAGTTCACGGAGCAGTTCGCCCGCCGCATGTCTCACATCGACAACGACATGCTGATGTACTCCAAGCGCTCGGTGAACCGTCAGTACGAGGCCATGGGCATCCGCAGCGGCCTGATCTCCGGCACGGACGTGGAGGCCATGAGCAAGCACCGCCCCGCCGCCGAGGAGTGGCGCACCCGCCTCTCCCAGGACGGCCTCAAGTCCGCCCTCGAGTGGCGTGACGGCCCCTTCCGCGACTTCCGAGGTGGCCGTGCCACCGCCCCGGCGGAGCGTCCACTGGCGGGCGACTCCGGCACCACCGGCTCCGCCCCGAAGGGCGCCTACGAGTAGCGCGCCGCTCTCCTCTCCCCTCCGGCTCCCTCCCCCTTTATGGGGGCGGGTTGGGGTGGGGACGGT
>CAYTRA010000300.1:0-3535 GCA_964439675.1 uncultured Dehalococcoidaceae bacterium | reverse complement strand
ACCACGTACTCGTCACCGTCGCGGATGGCCCGCGTCTGCAACGAAGCGAGGTCAGAGCCGGCGCCCGGCTCGGACCAGCCCTGCGCCCAGTTGCGTTCGCCGTGCAGGATCTTGGTCAGGTGCTCCTGCTTCTGCTCATCCGTGCCGTGCACCATGAGCGTGGGGCCGATCATCATCACCCCGAAGCCGCCCACGTTGCTGAGGCCGTTCTCCGCGAACTCCTCGTTCAGGATGAACTGCTCCTTGGCGGAGAGGCCGGCGCCGCCGTACTCCTTCGGCCAGTGCGGCGCGATCCAGCCCTTGGACACGATCGCCTCGCGCCAGGCCTTCATGCGGTCCTCGACGCTTTCCGCGCCGGGCTCCTCGCCGCCTTCGTTCCAGCCGCCGCCGGCCGGGAACTTGCTGCCGTGCTCCTTGATGAACTCGCGCACCTCGGCGCGGAACTCGGCCTCCGCCGGCCCGTCGGTCAGGTCCATGAGGTCCCCCTCTGTGCTGGCCTCGGCCCCACGGGGCATCGAGGCGCTCGTGGCTGCGGTGGCTCTCCCCGGAGCCTGTCGCGCCGGCGCATAGTAACGGACACCCATACACATTGCATGTGCCGCTCGGCGCTGCTCCGGGGCGAGGGTGACCGCTCACCCGCTACGATGCCGGCAGCGATCGGCGGCCCAGCATGCCTGACCCCACGTTCGTCCTGTTGCACAGCCCCCTGGTGGGGCCGGCGTCCTGGGCGCCGGTACGGGATGAACTCAACCTGCTGGGCTTCCAGGCCGTGGCCCCACACATCGAGGAGCGTCTCGATCCCTCGAACGGGGTCACGACGTGCTGGCGCGCCTACGCCGACGCCGCCGCCGAGGCGATCACGGACCTGGGAGTGGACGAGGTAGTGCTAGTGCCACACTCCGGCGCGGGAGCGCTGGTGGCGGCTGTGGCCGACATGTCCATCGCGCGGGTCTCCGCCATCGTGTTCGTGGACGCCACCTTGCCCTACGACGGGTGGACGCGCCTCGACGAGATGGAGGCGCACGACCCGGAGTTCGCCCGCGGCATCCGCGCGGACTTGCAGGCCGGGATCCGCTACCCCGAGTGGACCGGCGACCAACTGGCACCCATGATCCCGGACATCGCCCGCCGCGAGGCCATGCTGGCGGAGGTGCAACCTCGAGGCCTGGAGTTCTTCACCGAACCGATCCCCGCCCCGCACTGGCCGCCATCCGGAGACGAGGGCAGCCCTCGCTGCGCCTACCTTCACCTGTCGCCCTCGTATGCGCGTCCGGCCCAGGAAGCGGAAGCCCTCGGCTGGGCGGTGGGGCGCGTGGAGGCGGGGCACTTCCACGCGCTGGTGAACCCGGAGGTGGTGGCCGCGATCATCGTGCGCCTCGCGGAGGGGACGTAGCGCGATGGAACGCTTGGCCGCCCCCGAGGTGCTCATGCGCTCTCTGGCCGACACGGCGGCCCGAATCGAGGCAGTGGGGCGGCGGCTCTCGCACTGCGCCCAGATGGAGGCGGTGGCGATCGCCCTCGCCTAGCCTCCTCCCGCCACAACACAGAACGGGACGCCTCGCGGCGTCCCGTTCGGTGCGTCCGACCCGTCGAGGCTAGATCGACGCGATGCTCTGCAAGAACTCGCGGATGTTGAGGGCGAGCGCGGCGGGCTGCTCGCTGATGACGTTGTGGCCCGCGTCCTCGATGAGCGAGACGCGCGAACCGGCCACGCGACGGTGCAGGCGCTGGATGGCCTCAGGGGTCAGCATGTCCGTGTCCTGGCCGCGCACGATCATCGTGGGGCACTGGATGCGGTCCGCGCTGTCCCACAGGTCGTTCAGGCGGCGCTGGCCGGGGTCCGGGTCCGGCGGACGGATCTGCGGGTCGCGGAACGCCTCGTCGAAGTCCCAGGTGAAGCGGCCGTCCTCGGTCTGGGTGATGGCGCCCCGCACGCGGCGCTCCAGCGCCTCGTTGCTCATGGCCGGCAGGTGCGGACGCATCGCCTCGATGGCGTCCTCCACCGTGTCCCAGGACTCGCCGGAGGTGAGCAGGCGGCGCAGGCTCTCCACGCCGGAGCGCAGGACTTCCGGGGCCGCCTCGACGACCACGAGGGCGCTCACGATCTCCGGGTGCTCGGCGGCGTAGCACAGGGCGAGCGCGCCGCCCATGGAGTGCCCGACGATCGTGATCGAGCGCAGCCCGATCGCGTCGATGATGCCCTCCAGGTCTTCGAGCTGCGTGGCGCGCGTGTAGTCCATGTCGTCCGCACGGTCGCTCTGCCCGTAACCGCGCTGGTCGATGGCGATCACGCGGAACTCACGGGCGAGGTCCGTGGCCACGTCCGTCCAGATTTCCGCAGTAGCGGCGTAGCCGTGGAGGAGCACCAGGGCGTGGCGGCTGCGCGTGTCACCCCACTCGCGGTAGTGGAAGCGAAGGTCGTTCACCTCCACGAACTCGTCGCGGGCCTTCGTGGGATTCGCCATCAATGTCTCCATCGTTGCGGCAGCCGGTGAGCCGGCGGAATCGTCGAGGCCGGCGCGAAGGGGACGCCTTCGCCGTGCCGTGACTTCGAGGTGTTGCTGGGGCTGGGTTGCGGTCGAGGGCCGAGATCAACCCTTCGGGGCGAATGTAACAGCCGCCGCTCCTACACGCCCCATTTCGATAACATAAATGATACCTGAAGCGGTAGAAGGCTCCCAACGTATCGAGTACTACCGGAGCGACGCCTACAGGGACGCGGCGATGGCGTTCGCCACGGGCAGGCCCTCGGTGAGGGCGAGCCAGTTCTTCCCGCGGTCATGGGAGGCCCATAACTTGTCGCCAGCGGCGATGAAGGCGACGTCCTCCCAGTCCCAGGGGCGCGTCACGCACGGGATCCGAGGCCACTCGTCGTCGCCCTCCAGCATCACGCGCGCCCAGGAGACGCCGCCGTTCGGCGAGCGGAACACGGCGCCCTCGGTGGCGGAGCCGCGCGGCTCGGTCGGGGCGTGGCGGGCCATCGAGAGGATGAGGGCGTCCGGCGCCCCTGGCATCACCGCCAGCGTGCCGCCCCACGACCGGTCCAGGCCGCCGAGCGACTGGAGCCACGAGAAGCCCTCGTCCTCCGAACGGAAGATGCCTGAGTCGCTCGTCGCGTAGAGACGGTCTCGATGCTCCGGGTGGGCCCAGACGCCGTGCATCTTGGGGTCCAGCCCGTCGTTGCGACGCAGCCACGTCGCGCCGTTGTCGCGCGTGTGCCAGGCCCCGCCCCCACCGATCGCGAGGACGATGCCCTCCTCCACCTGCGTCACGCCTCGCACGAAGCACTTCGACTCGCCCCGAGGCGGGACGAAGTTGTTGCCGTGCTTGATGACGTTCATGGCCCCCTCCAGTTCCTCCCAGGTCTCACCCCGGTCGGTGGAGCGCAGCAGCCGGCCGTCGCCGACGCCGATGAAGAGGTCGCCATTGGGCAGCACGGACACGGAGCGAGCATTGCCTTCCCAGCGCTGCTGCCAGCGTTTGCCGTCGTGCACCCAGGCGCCGGCCTCAGGCGCACCGGCAATGGCGAGGCCGT
>CAYTRA010000299.1:0-3536 GCA_964439675.1 uncultured Dehalococcoidaceae bacterium | reverse complement strand
CATCACCCAGTGGAAGTTGTGCAGCAGCGCGGCGCCCACGGCGATCATGACGCCACGCATCACCAGCGCGCCCAGCACACCCCAGAACAGGACGCGGTGCTGATATGCGGCCGGCACCTTGAAGGCCGCGAAGATGATCAGGAAGACGAAGAGGTTGTCGACGCTGAGCGACTTCTCGATCAGGTAGCCGGTGGTCCACTCCAGGCCGGCTTCTGACCCCATCTGCCAGTACACACCGACGTTGAAGAGGAGCGCGAGGCCGATCCAGAACACGCTCCAGCCGGCGGCCTCCTTCCGCGAGACGGCATGCGCCTCGCGATGAAACACACCGAGATCCAGCGAGAGCATGGCCAGGACGAAGGAGGTGAAGAGCACCCACGGGAGTAGATCGGACACGAGACCGCCTTTCCACCGCATCGAGCGCGGCGTTGGCAGGTCTCACACGAGGCTGGTCAGCCCCTGGCACGCCGGAGGTGATGGCACCTCGTGATGTCGACGTGTCCCCCGCGGTAGTGGGTGCGGGCGGTTACTCCCCTGATTCACGCATGGTAGCGGATCGGGCCATCAGCGCTACTCGACTCCTTGCAGGAACTCCCGCACCGCGGCGTTGAAGGCCTCCGGCTGGTCGATGTTGGAGGAGTGGCCGGCGTCCGCCAGCACCACCTTCCGCGCGCCCGGGACGTGCTCCGCCATGAAGTCTGCGCCTGCGAGGAAGGACTCGTCATTCGCGCCCACCAGGACGAGCGTGGGGACATCGATGTTGGGCAGGGAATGGATGACGTGGCCGTCCCGCTGGGTGAGCATGCCGCGGGCAGCGTGGGCCAGGCCGGCGGCGCCGTTGACGTGCCACGCGCGGCGCACTTCGCCGCTGTCACGGACGGACTCCAGGCCGCCCTGCTCCAGGCGCTCGGCGTTGCGCAGGGCGTACTCGTTCCAGCCGGCGCGGGACTGGTCCGAGCGGAAGCCGGGGCCCGTGTCGAAGAGCAGGAGGGCGCTCACCCGCTGCGGGTGCGTCAGCCAGAACGCGAGCGACATGTAGCCGCCGAGCGACAGCCCACCGATGGCGGCGCGCTCCACGCCGCAGGCATCGAGGACCGCCGCCATGTCCGCGACGGTGGCTTCCTCCGAGTACGCAGCCGGGTCCTCCGGGGAGTCCGTGCGGCCGTGTCCGCGCATGTCCCAGGTGATGACCTGGTAGTCGCCGGAGAGGGCATCCACCTGGCCCTGCCACGCCGGGCTCGCGGAGGAGAAGCCGTGGGTCAGCAGGAGCGCCGGACCGCTGCCTGCGGTCTCGTAGTAGATCTGCACACCGTCACGGTCGATCGTCGGCATCGCGGTCCCCTTCGTGCGCCGGGCGTTGGTCGGCGGAGATTCTACTCGACGGGGTCGAGGCGTCCGCTGACCACGTCGTACACGAAGCCCATGACCTCGTAGTCGGGGGGGAGCAGGGAGCACCCACGCAGCATCGCCAGGTCCTGGCGCACGCTCTCGGCGACATCGTCGAAGGGGAGGAAGTCGATGTGCGAGGCGTCCTGGCCGGTGGCCTCCGTGACCTGGCCGCGGATGGCCTCGTTGGACGTGTTGTAGAGGCCGCAGTTCGTGTGGTGGATGACGACGCAGCCGCGCGTCCCCAGCGCGTGGGCGGAGAGCACCAGCGAGCGGATGGCATCGTCAGTGACGCGGCCCCCGGCGTTCCGGACCACGTGCGTGTCGCCCATGTGGACGCCGAGGACCCCCTGCGCGGTGAAGCGGGAGTCCATGCAGGTGAGGATGGCCATGCGGAGACGGGGGCGAACCTTCAGTCCACCGAAGGCGAACTCCTGTACCCAGCCCCGGTTGCCCTCCAGGAACTGCTGGGCGTCCAGCACTGGCCCGCCTGCTGGGGTGTCCTCTGTCATCGCGGTAGGTCCTTCTCGTAGGGCCCGCACGGCGTGCGCGGGTCAGCCCGCCTCTCCCGCGGCACCGATGGCGCGTCGGGGGGCGCTGTTTCGAGTGTGTTCGTCCGAGTGTACGGAGGCGATCCACTAGTCGCGCTGCGGAACGTCACACCACCTCATCCGGCGCGCGCACCACGATGCGACCGTCCTCCACGGACCACACCTCGTCCGCGAAGCGGGCGATGAGGTAGCGGTCATGCGTGACCACCACCGCGGCGCCTCCGTAACCATCGAGGGCTGCCTCGAACGCCTCGCGGGAGGCGAGGTCCAGGTGGTTCGTGGGTTCGTCCAGCAGGAGCAGGTTCGTGCCGCGCAGCATCAGCACCGCCAGCGCCAGCCGCCGCCGCTCGCCGTACGAGAGCCGGGCGAGGGGCGTCGTGGCCTGCTCGTGTCCGAGGAGGACGCGGTGCAGGAAGTTGAACGCGTCCGCTTCGCTGACCCGCGCCTCCCGCCGCACGAGGTCCAGCGCGGTCTCGCTGCCGTCGTTGCCGGCTCCCTCGACGGCATCCTCCTGCGCGAGGTAGCCGGGGACCGCGCTGCCGGCCATGGAGCGGCTGCCCTCGAGCAGCGGGAGGTGGCCTGCGATGGTGCGGAGCAAGGTGGACTTCCCGCAGCCGTTCGGCCCGACGAGGGCGATACGCCGACCGCGGTCCACGGCGAGGTCGAGACCCTCGAGGAGGGTGCGGCCCTCTACGCCCACGCGTGCGCCGACGAGTTCGACGAGCCGTGAGGCGGAGCGGTCCGCCTCCGTGAACGCGACCTGGAGGCCCTGTGGCAGGTCGCCGGGACGCTGGACGCGGTCGGCGGACTCGGCCTGGCGCTGGAGGCGCGCCTTCAGGGTGGTGGAGCGACGGGCGATCTTCTTCGCCTTCTTGCGGATCGCGAAGTCGATCGTGCTGTTCTCGATGTGGCGGGAGCGCGACTCGATCTGGGAGATGTGCTCCTTCAGGCGGCGTTCGGCACGCTGCTGGCGGCCGAAGGCGGCCCACTGCTCCTCGCGGCGTCGTGCCTGCTCCTGCACCCAGTCCGTGTAGTCGCCGGCGAAGACCTCGGACGCGCCGCCATCCGAGGCGAGCACGAGCAGCCCGTCCGCCACCGCGTCCAGCAACGCGCGGTCGTGCGAGACGACCAGCACGGCGCCCTCGAGGGTTGCGAGGCGATCTTCGAGCCAGCGGATGCCGGCGAGGTCCAGGTGGTTTGTCGGTTCGTCCAGGAGGAGCACGTCCGCCGGGGCGGACATCACCTCCGCCAGCGCCAGTTTCGCCTGCTCGCCGCCGGACAGGCGCGCCAGCGGCGCGTCCGCCGGCACGCCCGCCACGCCAAGGGCGACCAGCGCTCCCGAGGCGTCCGCGCCCTCGCTCACGATGGCCAGCAGGCGGTCGTACTGCTCCTGCAACGCCTCGTCGTCCGCGTCCCGCGCGAGGCGTGCGCCGACGTCCGCGAGCGCCTGGGCGGCAGCGTCCGGGAAGAGGGCGGGGAAGCGCTCGCCGGTGGTGACGCCCTCGGGCGCATCGAGGGCCTGGTGGAGGAACACGACGCGGTGGCCGGGCGTGACCTCCACGCGGCCGGCATCTGCGGGCAGTTCGCCCGCAGCGATGC
>CAYTRA010000298.1:1725-3542 GCA_964439675.1 uncultured Dehalococcoidaceae bacterium | reverse complement strand
GCCGTGACGCCCTGGCCGACGATGCGGAGGTCCGAGGGCGACTCGCCGGTGGCGGCGATGACGATGCGCGCGATGGCGGGGGCGTCAGGCAGGGAGTCCAGGCCGCCCATGTCGCTCCCCTCGATGTCTCGCGCGCTCCCGTGAAGGCCCGGGGCCCGGCCAGTATCGCATCACCTCGATGTGGCGGTTCTTGGCGTTGTTGCGTGCGAGACGTTTGTCCCGCTGCGCGGGCGGATTGTTGGTGCTGGGTCGTGCGCTACGACGATATCTTGGGCGCGCGATGAGGGAGGCAGATATGCCAGCAGGTTCTGCGGGTAAAGCGCTCGCCGGCGTCATTGCGTGGGTGCTCGTTGGCGCGCTCGCGCTCGTGGCCACGGAGTACTGGGATCCCCTGTGGGGCGCGTTCCCGGTACTGGCGGCGGTGGTGCTGATGTGGCTGGTGGGCGAACGCGTGCTGCGCGACGAGCCAGAGGGCGACACCACCGATCGAGGGGAGGCCCGCCGTGGCGCTTGAACGCCTGGGACGCACTCGACCGGAAGAGTTCCCGGACCCCGGGTGGTACCGGCTGGTGTTCGCCAGCAGTTGGGCCGCGCCGGTCTGGCTGCTGGTGCGCTTCTACATCGGCTGGCAGTGGCTGCACTCCGGCTGGGGCAAGGTGCGCGGCGAGGGCTGGGTGAACAATGACGGCGCTGCGTTGCAGTCGTTCTGGGAGCGCATCGTGGTGGTGCCGGAGGGTGGCCGCGCGACGATCACCTACGACTGGTATCGCGACTTCATCCAGTACATGCTCGACCAGCAGTGGTACTCGTGGTTCGCGCCGCTCATCGCCTGGGGCGAGGTGATCGCGGGGCTGGCGCTGATCATGGGGCTGCTCACGGGCTTCGCGGCCCTGGGCGCTGCGACGATGAACTTCAACTTCATGCTGGCGGGTTCCGCCTCCACGAACCCCGTGCTGTTCCTGGGCGCGGTGCTAATCGTGCTGGCGTGGAAGGTCGCGGGTCGGATTGGCCTCGACCGGTGGGTATTGCCGGCGCTGGGCACGCCGTGGTCGCCGGGTCTGGTGTTTGGCGGGGACCCGGAACGGCGGGCGGGCTCGACCTGACGGTGGGGGGCCGGGTTCCGAGGGGGCGCGTACGCGTGTTCCCCGTCCGGCCTTCGGCCGGGTCCTTCGACAGGCTCAGGACGAACGGGGTGAGGGCGGTCGGTCCAGGCGGACGGTTGGGCAACCGTGGGTGCGGCGGGCAGGGGCGCACCCACGGAGGCGTGGCCGGCTTCGCGTGAAGGGCGCAGCACGCTGCGCCCTTACGCCGGAGGGGGTAGCCGGAGTTTCGGGGGCTGACTGCGTCCCCCGTCCTTCCCGGAAGGGCCCTTCGATAGGCTCAGGACGAACGGGGTGAGGGCGGTCGGTCTGGGCGGACGGTTGGGCAACCGTGGGTGCGGCGGGTAGGGGCGCAGCCACGGAGGCGTGGCCGGCTTCGCGCGAAGGGCGCAGCACGCTGCGCCCCTACGCCGGAGGGGGTAGCCGGAGTTTCGGGGGGCTGACCGCGTCCCCCGCGCCCGCGTCGCGGGCGTCCTTCGACGGGCTCAGGATGAACGGGGGACGGTTGGTGCCAGTGCTGGGCGACCGTTTCTCTACGGGGCGGGCTGGGGGAGGTGATTGTGCCCGGCTCGCGACAGCGCCTGGGGTCGAGGTAGTCGTGGGGCGGACACGGTGGTTCGGTATCGGGCGCAGCACGCTGCGCCCCTACGCCGGAGGGGGTGGCCGGAGGTCCGGCGCTGACCGCGTCCCCCGTCCTTCCCTGGAAGGATCCTTCGA
>CAYTRA010000298.1:0-1625 GCA_964439675.1 uncultured Dehalococcoidaceae bacterium | reverse complement strand
GCCGGAGGTCCGGCGCTGACCGCGTCCCCCGTCCTTCCCTGGAAGGATCCTTCGACAGGCTCAGGGGACGGGGTGGGAGACGGCGACTAGCCAGTCCGCGCTTACGCGATGCCGTGGAGGATGGTGTCGAGGCGGTCTGCCGAGGCGGACGGGCCGACGACGGCGAGGGAGAAGCGGGGCTCCTCGAAGAGGCGCGCGGCGACATGCTGGACGTCGTCGGCGGTGACGGCGCGGAGGCGCTGGACGGTGACGTCGGCAGGCTCCAGTTCGCCGTCGTGCAGGAGCTGGGCGCCCCAGCGCTGGGCGAAGGACATGGGCGTCTCCAGGGAGAGCCGGAACGAGCCGACGGCGTAGTCCTTCGTCCGGTTCAGTTCCTCCTCCGAGATCGGCTCGTTCACGAGGCGCTGCAGCTCGGCCACGATGACCTGTAGCGCCTCCTCCTGGTTCTCGCGGGTGACGCCGGCGCTGACGGACATGGAGCCGATGTCGCGGTAGCGGGTGGAGCCGGAGCCGACGGAGTAGGCGAGGCCTCGACGCTCGCGCACCTCCTTGAAGAGGCGTGACGACATGCCCCGGCCGAGGGCGGTGTTCATGATGTCGAGCGCGTAGCGGTCGGGGTCGCGACGGCCGAGGGCGATCACGGACAGGGCGAGGTTTGACTGCTCGATGGGTCGGTCGTCCAGGTGGATGTAGTCGGCGGGACGCTCGGGCACGGCGCTCCGCTCCGCCGCCGGCTCACCGAGGGGCAGCGAGGCGAACTCGCGCTCGACGACCTCGATGACGCGGTTGGGCTCGACGTTGCCGGCGATGGAGAGGACGGCGTTGGCCGAGGTGTAGAAGCCGGCCATGTGGTCCACGAAGTGCTGGCGCGTCATGCCATCGACGGTCTCGAGCGTGCCGGCGATGGGCCAGCCGACGGGCTGGTCACCGAACGTGGCGGACGAGAGGAGGTCCGCGACGTGGGAGCCGGGCGAGTCGTGCGAGCGGCGGATCTCCTGCTGGACGACGGGGCGCTCTCGCTCGACCTCCTGCGGGTCCATGACGGAGTTGAGGAGCATGTCCGCCAGCACCTCGATGCCGGTGTCCACGTGCTCGAACGGCAGGTTGTTCCAGTAACAGGTGACTTCCTTGGTCGTGAAGGCGTTGAGGCTGCCCCCCGCGCCCTCGATGGCCTGCGATATCTCGGGGGCGGTGGGCCGCTTCGTGGTGCCCTTGAAGAGCATGTGCTCGATGAAGTGGGAGACGCCGTTGGTCTCCGGCTCCTCGTTGCGGGAGCCGACGCCCACGAAGAAGGTGACGGCTGCGGCCTGGGCGGTGGGGACGGGCGTGACGATGACGCGCAGTCCGTTGGGGAGCGTGGTGATCTGGGGTTCGGCGGCCACGGGGTCTCCTTGAGCCAGGGGGGAGGTAGGACGCGGTTGTGGCGTAGAGAACAGCCTACCGGACGACAGCCGCAGCCGCTTCGCTTCCGGATTGCCCGCGTGGTGCGGCCTGATGGCCCTCGGGCGATGGGGGGTGGGACGGATGATCGAGGGCCGGCGCCCCCACCCCAGCCCTCCCCCATAACGGGGGAGGGGGTGGGAGGGGGCCGGAGGGGGCCGGAGGGGGCCGGAGGGGGCCGGAGG
>CAYTRA010000297.1:0-3561 GCA_964439675.1 uncultured Dehalococcoidaceae bacterium | reverse complement strand
GCCTTCATAGGTCATCCCTCCAGCAAAGACCGCGTAGCCGGATGGCCGTCATGGCTTCAGCCAGATGACGGTGGTGGGGATGCCCGCCCGCTCGGCACGATCCTTGCAGTCGAAGGTGCCGTGGTTCTTCTCGCCCAGGAGCGGGAAGGCGAGGCAGAGGTCCGCGCCCAGATCCACCATGGCCTGGTTACGGATCGGGCCTGCGGCCCGACCGTACTTGTACCAGTCGGCGGGGTGCCTTTCGGTGTACCCGTGACAGACCTTTTCGACTATCGCATCCACTCCGGTCGGGCAGGCCCCGTGAACCAGGACGAGATCCGGGAAGCCAGGGAACGACAGGATCTCCCCGAGAGAACGGCTGATCTGATCGGCATGCTTGTCGGAGTCGGCAGCTCGGCTGCCGGTAACGAGAGCCCTCATGTCAACGGCCCTGGACTAGCTCGTACTCGCCGCTGCGAAGCGCGGCCACCCACGCCTTCTTAAACTCGGAATGCACGCTCATCGTCGTCCCTTCGTCAGCGCAACGCTGTCCTGCTTGTCGTTCCTCCGGTCGATGTCTTCGATCCAGGCGCACGCCACGGCGGCGACCTGAACCAGTTCTTCACGGAGACGGGCATCGTCGGACTCGGCGAACGCCTCGCAGACCTCCTCCTCGAGGATCAACTGCCAGGGGATCTGCTCCGGGTCGCCGTTCTGATACTCGGCGAAGATCGCCTTGGCGCGATTGGCCCGGTGCCCCCAGGAAGGATCGCCGGTGCCGTTGACGTGGACCTGGTCGCCCCACTGTTCGATCTGACGATTGCGCTCGATGCGAACCTCGAACATCACGTTGACCATGCGACTGGCGCTGTCCATCAGTCCTCCTCGTCGTCCTGCTCCTCGAACCGCCGCATGTATCGCATGTACGGCTGCTCGACCTCGTCGATGAAGTCCTCGTCCTCGTCCAGCTCGGCGAACTCCTCGAAGTCGGACAGGTCCATGTGGACGCCGCGGGCGTCCAGCCGGATCGCCAGGAAGGTCAGCACGCCCACTCCAGCCAACTGGCCAGCAGCACGCAGCTCTTGGTAGTACTCGTATTCCTGAACGAGGATCCCTGCGAGGATCTCCCTGTTCATGTTGTTCGGGACGGTCACAGGTAGCCCCCGTTCGGCCTGCGCGGGTTGTCGTACAGACTCGTCAGGTCCAGGGGTGTGCCGGTCGTGGCTGCCTCGGTGACCTTCTTCTTCACCGACTTCGCGGTGGCCACTGCAACGATGAAGCTGACCACTACCAGGGCGGCGAAGACGTACAGCGGGATCAGGACGACGCCCCACGACCAGTCGATGTTGTCGGTCAGCTTCAGGGTGACGAACAGGATCTCCAGGGTGGCCAGCCAGCCCGGCCCGCCCTTGCGGGCGGGGGTGTTGGTGGAAGTGCTCACTTGGTGCTCCTTGGTGGCGTAGGTGGGTGGAATGTTCAACGGTCGTACGTGGCGAGGACGTTCTGGAGGTCACCGCGCAATCTGTCGAAGCTGCCGAGAACTGCATCGCAGTCGGCGCGTACGACTCGGAGGGCGGCCTCCAGAACCGCGATTCTCTTTTTGAGAACCTCGACCTCGTTCTCCAGGTGCTCGACATTGGCGTGGTGCTCGAACACGGTGGTGGCAGGAGCGTCATTCAGCAGCTCCTTCTCCCAGTCCGCCAGGCCATCCCATTCAGCGTCAGGGTCGTCGCGCTTCCTCTCCTGTTCGAGTTCGACCTTCCGCCGGAGTGACTCCAGGTAGTTGTCGAGCCACTCGCGCTCCTCGTTGGCGGTCATCGTGACATCGAAGGTCGTCGTCTTGTGCTCAACGACCACGCGGCGACGAACCAGCAGTTCGCCCTCGCCGGACACGAAGTCCACAGCGAAGCCGCCGCTCCAGCGACCAGCAAACTCGTAGGTGTCGGACAGCGCCACCTCTGGGTCGATGCCCAGCTCGTTCAGGATGCTGGCGATGGCCTTACTGTCCCCACCGAACGGCTCGATCGCGATGCCTTCGTTCTGCCTCATGCCTCTACTTCTCCTTCCTCAACGTCCATCTGGTGGACCCAGGCGGCGATGTAGCCGCCCAGTTCCAGAAGCTTCACTCTCAGGTCCAGGCGACCCGTGCAGGACACCGCGATCAGTGCGCGCACCATCAGGTGATCCGCGCGAGTCGACTGCGTCGACTCCAGGTAGTCCTTGTCGCCGATGAGCTCGTCGACGGCGTTGAGCCAGTCTCTGGTGACGCCGTCGTCATCCGGCAGGTACGGGTGGGAGGCCATGGCGAACTCCAGCCCGATGGACTTGGTGCTCACCAGGCCCGCACCTCCAGGCCACCGTCCATCATTTTCGACCGCAGGACCTCCACCTCGAACCCGTCGTTGACCAGTTGCTTGGCGAGCTTCCCGGCCCAGTCCATGTACTCGACGGGGGCGATCATGAAGACGGTAAAGGGCGGCCCGTCGCCCAGGCCCTCAGCGCTTCCTTGTCCTGATTCAGGTTCAGCCACAGCTCGTTCACGTCCTTCGATCCGGAGGGCGGGACCCTCACTTCCATGTCCGGCAGGTCCGACATGGCCTTCACCATGTCCAGCCCGGCCTTGTCGTTATCTCGGCACACCACCAGGTGGTATCCCTCGAAGATCCGCTGGCGGTAGTGGTACCGCTCGGCACTCCAGGAGTTGGCCCCCGGCAGGGCGATGGCCGGCAAACCGCACTGGGCGAGGATGATGCTGTCGTATTCACCCTCTGTCGCGAACACCGTGATGAACGCCTGGCTGAGTGCCCTCAAGTTGAACAGCCTCGGCACCTGCCCTGACGGCTGGTCGTACTTCTTCGGGGCGTCTGGGGAGACATCACGGAACTTGATGCCGACTGGGTGTTCGTCATCGGCGCCACCCAGGTTGGGGATCGAGTGCATCCCCTGGAAGCGACGGTGCCCGTCCTCCACTGCATGGCCGACGTACCCGAGACGGAAGTCTCGAATGGTGTCGAGATGGATGCCGCGCCCTGTTAGGTAGCTCAGCGCGGCCTCGTCGTTCAGAAGCTGTTCGTGGTATTCGTTGGTGGCCTTCTCCAACGCGGCTCGCTGAGTACGGGTCAGGGGGCGCAGCAGCATCTCATCTCTTTCGCTTGTACTTCGGGACGTACCCTCGCCGGCCAGGGCGGGTACGCCTGGGGGCCTCGAAGGACCCGCTCCCCACGGTCACGCCGATCAGGTCAGCGACTCGCTTCTTCGCGGTGGGGAAATCGATATCCTCCAGCAACATCAAGAACTGGAAGGCGCTGCCTCCCTTGGCTCCGCATGCGTGGCATGCGAACCCCGCCTCCTCGATGTTCACCCTCAACGAGGGCACGCTCTCGTCATGGAAACAGCAGACGATCGTCTGCCATCCGTGAACCTTGGCGTGGTCGATGGAGAGTGCATCGAGGAGTGCCCCTAGAGGGGCCTCTATCTGTGTCTCGCGGGACACTCCTCGACGGCGGCTCAAAGCGTGGACGGTCCGAACAGGCCGGAGATCCGGTCCAACTGCCTCTGCTGCTGGATCGCGGCAGCGTCATC
>CAYTRA010000296.1:0-3570 GCA_964439675.1 uncultured Dehalococcoidaceae bacterium | reverse complement strand
GACCCGTCTAACGGGCGATCTCGCTCACCCTCGCGTCCGTGAGGCGGACGAGGTCAGCGGGGGCCAGGACGATCTCCAGGCCGCGACGGCCGGCGCTGACGTAGATGGTCTCGTGGTTCGTGGCGGACTCGTCCAGCACGGTGACGAGCCGGCGCTTCTGGCCGAGCGGGCTGATGCCACCGACGACGTAGCCCGTCGCACGCTGCGCCTCGGCAGGGTCGGCCATCTCAGCCTTCCGCCCGCCCGCCGCCGAGGCGAGCGCCTTCAGGTCGAGGCGTTGCGCCACGGGCACGATGCCGACGACGAGCGCGCGGCCATCGAGTTTCGCCACCAGGGTCTTGAAGACGCGCTCCGGCGCCACGCCCAGCACCTCGGCAGCCTCGAGGCCGTACGACTCCGCCGAGGCGTCATGCTCGTACTGCACCACCTCGTAGGGGACGCCGGCGGCCTTTGCCGCCTCCACGGCTGGGGTCACGCCTCGGCCCCGCCCTCGCTGCCGTCACCGTCCCCTTCGCCGGTCTCCAGGCCATAGACGAGGGCGTGCATCTGCCAGTAGTGCGCCACCTTCGCCACCACGGTGATGACGCTCTTCACCTGGTCCTTCAGCGTGAAGTCGGCGCTGGCCGGCACCAGGAGCCGGTCGTCCGCGTCCAGGCGGGCGTCCACGTTCTCCAGGATGATGCAGGCGCACATCCACGCCGCCTGCTGCCGCGTGCGGCACGAGATCGCAAGCCAGCCCGGCTCGGCAGGTTCGGAGAACAGGCCGGTGGTCAGGTACACACCCCGCCGGATCTCCGCGATCGCGTCGAACTCGCCGGGCACCGGCAGCGGGATCTCCGCAGCCCTCGCCGGCGCGACGACCATCGAGTCCGGCCCGCGGTGCGGAGGGCCACCGAAGTAGGCGAGTTCGCAGAACGACTCCCACATGGCGCCCCAGTCCGGGCGGCCCTCGTCATCCACGATCATGTCGCCGGCGGCCATGCCCTCGGTCTGCACGCGCAGCGGCTGGAGCACCTCGATCGGGTCGTCGCCGGTCATGGGCGCCACGGACAGCCTCGCGAGGTCCGCGAGTTCGGGCCGCACGTAGGCGAACTCCACCGGCTCGCCGAGGAAGGCGGCGAAGGTCTGGCACAGGTCGCGCAACTCGCGAGTGCGCTCCCAGGGCACGTCCTTGTCCGCGATCACCATCACGTGCGCCATGTGTCCTCCGCCCTGTTGAACTGGCCTGTGAACGGGCCGGTTTGAACCTGCTTCTTGCGAATCTTCGCATGAACGGCCATGCTCCGCCCCGACCGGACTGTCCGATGGCGAGTGTGAGGAGCCGCGCAATCCCGATCTACCCGTTCCACTGCGACGCCTGCGGCGCTGAGTTCGAGGTCTCCCGCAAGATCTCGGCCATGCGTGATCCGGCGTCCTGTCCCGCCTGCGGCAAGGATGCCCGCCGCGTTTTCACCCCGCTGACGCTGGGCGGCGTCGCCACCGATCCCGCCACCCAGAAGCGCTCGAAGCCCGCGCCGGGCGGCTGGTCGCACCAGGGCCACTCACACGGCGCCGGGACGGGCGCCCACTCGCACGGTCTCTGGGACCCGAAGCCACCGCCGGAGGGCTGACGGCCCTCGCGAGGGTACGCCTCAGGACGGGATGGGCACCGGGCGGCCGGTGCGCGGGTCGGTCACCATCGTCATGGGGATGCCGAAGACGCGCTCCAGCACGGGCTCCGTCATCACCTCGTCCGGGCCGCCCTCGAAGGCGACGCGGCCATCGAGGATGCCGATGATGCGGTCGGCGTAGCGGCTGGCAAGGCCCAGGTCGTGTAGCACGGCGACCACGGTGAGGCCGCCCCCGTTCAGGGTGCGCAGCACGTCCATCAGTTCCACCTGGTGCCGCAGGTCCAGGAACGTCGTCGGCTCGTCCAGCAGCAGCACCTGCGGCTCCTGCGCCAGTGCCAGGGCCAGCCATGCCCGCTGCCGCTCGCCGCCGGAAAGCCCGCGCAGAGGTCGCTCGCGCAACGCCTCGAGGTTCGTCGCCGCGATGGCGCGCTCGACGGCGGCGTGGTCGTCCGGCGAAGCCGGGCGCAGGAAGCGGTGATGCGGCGTGCGGCCTCGCCACACCAGTTCCTCCACCACCAGGTCGATGTCCAACTGCTGCATCTGCGGCAGGATCGCCAGCCGCCTCGCCACCTCGCGCGCACCCAGGGCGGCGATGTCGTCGTCGCCGAGGTAGACGCGCCCACGGTCCGGGCGCATCACGCGCGCGAGCCCTCGGAGGAGCGTGCTCTTGCCGCTCGCGTTGGGGCCCACGATGCAGGCGAACTCGCCGGAGGCGACGCTGAGCGAGACGTCATGGACGACCTCGATGCCCCGATAGGAGAGCGAGAGCCCCTCGGCGCGCAGGTTCATCGGCGGAACCGCACGAGGTACAGCAGGAACGGCGCGCCCACGGCGGCGGTGAGGATGCCCATGGGGATCTCCGCCGGACGGATCACCAGTCGTGCGAACAGGTCCGCGAGCGTCACGAGGATCGCGCCCGTGAGGGCGGACGCCGGCACCAGGAAGCGGTGGTCATCCCCCACGAACGACCTCGCCACGTGCGGGCTGACCAGGCCCACGAACGACACGAGGCCCGCGATGGCGACCGCTGCGCCGGTCAGCAGGCCCACCAGCCCAAGCACGAACACCCTCGTACGGTCCGTGAGCACGCCGAGGCCCGCGGCCATATCGTCGCCGAGCGCGAGCGCGTTCAGGCGCGAGCCCAGGGCGAAGGCGAGCAGCACGCCGGGGACGACTACAGGTGCGATGGCCCTCGCGTCGGTCCAGTCGGAGCCATAGAGGCCGCCGGCCAGGAAGCCGAGGCTCAGTTGCAGGAACGTCCGGGAGGACGAGAGCAAGCCCACGATCACGGCGCCGAAGAACGCCGATATGGCCACGCCGGCCAGCGTCAGGCGGATCGCCGTCACGGCCCGCTGCCACGCCAGCGCCAGCAGCACCCCGGCCCCCACGAAGCCTCCACCGATCGCCACCAGCGTCAGCGGCGTCTGTCCGATGGCCGGGACCACGACGAGGGCGATGGCCACCGCGAGGCCGGCCGCGGCGGACACGCCGAGGATCGTGGGGTCGGCCAGCGGGTTGCGGGTCACCACCTGCAGCAGCGAGCCGGACACGGCCAGGGCCGCGCCCACCAGCACCCCGCTCAGGAAGCGCGGCAGACGGATCTGCCAGATCACCGTGCGCTCGAACGACTCGGACGGGAACAGGCCGCCGAGGGCGTCCAGCGGCCCGATGGTGATGGCGCCCAGCACCAGGCTGAGCATACCCACCCCCGCGAGCAGCGCGAGCGCCGCGAGCGACCACGTCACGAACCGTCGGCGACGGCGGGATCGCCATGACCGGGGGTGGCTCTCGCCAACCCCGGTCATCGCTGCGCTCGTGGGCGCTCCGTCAGTCATGGCCCTCAGCCAGTCGCGGGGCCGTCCCCCGGTACGTCTCTCGGGCGGGTTACTCCGCGCTCAGCGTGGAGACCAGGATGTCCAGCGCCTCAGTCACCCGGGGGCCGGGCGCCTGCAGGAACATC
>CAYTRA010000295.1:0-3589 GCA_964439675.1 uncultured Dehalococcoidaceae bacterium | reverse complement strand
AACTTGGCGGGGACGTCCGCCCAGGTGGAACGCTCCATGCTGACGGTCAGGATCATGTCGCCGCCGCCCAGGAACGGGTCCATGGCCTCCAGCAGTTCCATGCGCGCCCAGAGGACGCCGATGCCGGTGGGCGCGAGCATCTTGTGGCCGGTGAAGGCCAGGAAGTCACAGCCCAACGCCTGCACGTCCACCGGCATGTGGGGCACGCTCTGCGCGCCGTCCACCAGCACGAGGGCGCCCTGCGCCTTGGCCATGGGGATGAGTTCGTCCAGCCGAGTGATGGTGCCCAGCGCGTTGGAGACGGCCGTGACCGCCAGCAACTTCGTCCTGGGTGTGATCGCCTGGCGCGCGTAGTCCAGGTCCAACGTGCCGTCCGGCAGCATGGGGATGTACTTGAGCACGATCCCCCGCTCGTCCCGCAGCATCTGCCACGGGACGATGTTGGAGTGGTGCTCCACTTCCGTGATCACCACCTCGTCGCCTTCGCGCAGGAACTTGCGGCCCCAGGCGTGGGCGACCAGGTTCAGGCCCTCCGTGGTGTTGCGGGTGAAGATCACTTCCTCCGCGCGGGGGGCGTTGATGAAGCGGGCGACCTTCGCGCGCGCCTGCTCGTAGAGCTCGGTGGCCTCGATCGAGAGCGTGTGCACGCCTCGATGGATGTTGGCGTTGTGGTCGCGGTAGAAGCGCGTCATCTCCGCCAGCACCTGTACCGGGCGCTGACTGGTGGCGGCGTTGTCCAGGTAGACCAACGGCTTCCCGGGCTGGATTTCCCGCTTGAGGATCGGGAAGTCCCGCCGGATGCGGTCGGTGTCCCATGGCAGCCGCTGCTGCACGTCGATGTCCGTCTGGGTCATCGGGTCACCTCACCGGAGTCGCACTCCACCAGCACGTCGTCACCGTCCACGATGACTCGGTAGGCGGCCACGCTCCGGACGGCGGGCAGGGTCAGCACCCGGCCCGTCTTCGCGTCGAAGGCGGCCCCGTGGCGAGGGCAGATGATGCGGCCGTTCTTGACCGTGCCCTCGCCCAGGGGACCGTTGTCGTGCGTGCACTTGTTGTCGATGGCGTAGAACTCGCCGTCGATGTTGCTCAGCGCGAGCGACTTGTCGCCGCACGCCACCACCTTCACCTGGCCCTCGGCCACGTCCGAGGTGGAGGCCACTCGTTCCTGGCTCACGCTGCATCCCATCCATGCCGGCCCACGCCCGACGCCTGCTCTGCGCCCCGTGCCAGCCTCTGCCTGGCGCTAGATCTGGGCGACTGCCAGCTTGCGCTCGACGTCGTCCGAGACCTCTTCCACCATCGCCTCGTCGCCCAGGTCGTCCAGGACGGAGCGGAAGAAGCCCGCCACCAGCAACTTGAGCGCCTGGCGACGGTCCAGGCCGCGGCTCTGGAGGTAGAAGAGCGCTTCCTCGTCCACCGGGCCCACGGTGGCGCCGTGGCCACAGCGGATCACCTCGTTGGTGAGGATCTCCAGGACCGGGTCGGAGTCCGCCTTGGCGTTGCCGGAGAGCAGCAGGTTGCGGTTCTCCTGTTCCGCCGCGGCGCCGGAGGCCGTCTCTTCCACGCGCGTCACGCCGTAGTAGATGGACCGCGAGGCGCCCGCGAGCGCCGTCTTGATCTGCACGTCGGACACCGTCTTGGGGCCCACGTGGTCCTGCAGCGTCACGAAGTCGAAGTGCTGGTCCGCGTCGCCCAGCGCCACGCCCCGGAAGCGGCCGGAGGAGCCTTCGCCCTCCAGGATGCCCTCCAGCGTCTGCTTCACCAGCGCGCCGCCGATGGCGAGCGTGGCCACGCTGACGCTGGCGTTGCGGTCCGTGCGGGCGCGGACGGTGGTGAACTCGCGGGTGGCGTCGCCCCACGCGAGGTCGAAGACGACGCGGACGTTGGAGTCCGCACCGGCCACGATCTCCACCACGCCGCTGGCCAGCAGGTCCGCGTCCGCGGAGACGGCACGGACCAGGACGGTCACCTCGCTGGCGGCTTCCGCGACGATGAGCATGCGCGGGAACACCGCGCCGCCCTCGCCGGTCAGGCCGACGGACACGGGGGCCTCAAAGGCCTTGCCGCGCGGGGCGTAGACCAGCACGCCGCCCGTCCACTGCGCCGAGTTGGCCGCGATGAACTTGCCCTCCGTCGGCGGCACGAGCGAGCCGAGGTGCTGCTCCACCACCGACGCGAGCCGGTCGTCCGTGACAGCCGCCGCGATGGCGCCCGCGAAGGCGCCTTCCGGCGCGCCAGCGTCACCGGTCACCTGCACCACCGGGAGGAACGAGGCCTCCGGCGGGTACGAAGTGATCGCCAGGTCGCTCACGTCCGTGTACTTCCACGGGCGCAGCTTCGTCGTCGGCATCGGCAACGCCTCGAAGGCGCGTGCGGCCTCCAGGCGCTTCTCCACGAGCCACGCGGGCTCGCCGCGGGCCTCGGCGGCGGCGCGGACGGCGTCCGCGGCGTAGGCACCCAGGGCCGGGGTTTGCGTCTGAGCCTCGGTCATTAGCCCACCGAGCCTTCCATCTGCAGTTCGATGAGGCGGTTCAGCTCGATCGCGTACTCCATGGGGAGTTCCTTCACGATCGGCTCGACGAAGCCGTTGACGACCATCTTGGCCGCGGACTCTTCGTCGATGCCTCGCGACATCAGGTAGAACAACTGGTCCTCGCCCAGCTTGGAGACGGACGCCTCGTGCCCGATCTTCACCTTCTCCTCGCCGATCTCCATCGTCGGGTAGGTGTCAGACCGGGACTTCTCGTCCAGCAGGAGCGCGTCACAGCGCACCGTGGAGGAGGCGTTCTCCGCGCCTTCGTAGACCTTCAGGAGGCCTCGGTAGGAGGTGCGGCCGTTCCCGCGGGAGACGGACTTGGAGACGATGGCGCTGGTGGTGTTGGGCGCGACGTGGATGATCTTGCCGCCCGCGTCCTGGTGCTGGCCCTCGCCGGCGAAGGCCAGGGAGAGGATCTCGCCGTGGGCGCGCTCGCCCATGAGGTACACGGAGGGGTACTTCATGGTGAGCATGGAGCCCAGGTTGCCGTCCACCCACTCCATGACCGCGTCCTCGTAGGCGTAGGCGCGCTTGGTCACCAGGTTGTAGACGTTGTTCGACCAGTTCTGGATCGTGGTGTAGCGGACGCGCGCGCCCTTCTTCACCACGATCTCCACGACTGCCGAGTGCAGCGAGGAGGACGAGTAGATCGGCGCGGTGCAGCCCTCTACGTAGTGAACGTAGGAGCCCTCGTCCGCGATGATCAGCGTGCGCTCGAACTGGCCCATGTTCTCCGTGTTGATGCGGAAGTAGGCCTGCAGCGGGATGTCCACCTTCACGCCCGGGGGCACGTAGATGAACGAGCCGCCGGACCACACGGCGGAGTTCAGCGCCGCGTAGCGGTTATCACCGGACGGCACGATGGTGCCGAAGTGCTCCCGGACGAGTTCCGGGTACTCCTTCAGCCCCTGGTCCATGCCCAGGAAGACCACGCCCTGCTTGGCCAGGTCCTCCCGGATGTTGTGGTAGACGACCTCCGAGTCGTACTGCGCGCCGGCGCCGGCCAGGAACTGCTTCTCAGCCTCCGGGATGCCCAGCTTGTCGAAGGTG
>CAYTRA010000294.1:0-3597 GCA_964439675.1 uncultured Dehalococcoidaceae bacterium | reverse complement strand
CGCCACCACACGGTCGGTCGCGCGGTACCCTCCGGGTATGCGGATCGGCATCGACTTCGACGACACCCTCTGCGACTTCGGCGGCATGCTCCACAGCGAGGCCCAGCGTCGCTGGGACGTGGACATCGCCGCCCTGCGTCAGGCCGGCACCCGACCGGAGGATCACCTGGGCGAGGACTGGTCGAAACTGATCCTCGAACTCCTCGAGACGGACACGGGGCTCCAGATCCCCGTGAAGCCCGGCGCCGACGAGGTGGCCCGCCGGCTGGCGGAGCGCCACGAGCTGGTCATCCTCACCGCGCGCCATGACCACGAGGCCGTGCTGGCGCGCCAGTGGATCCGCGCGAACAACCTCCCCATCGAGGAGTTCCACTTCACATCAAGGGGGCCGAAGGACATGGTGGCCCGGAAACTGGGTCTGCGCGTCCACCTGGACGACAGCGCCCGCGTCTTCGAGTCCTTCGTGGACCACCCGACGACGGGCGCGCTCCTGCTGGGCTCGATCTTCGAACGGGACTACAAGCCGCCCTCGCACGTCCGCTCCGTGGAGCACTGGCTCGCCTTCGAAGACCTCGTGCGCGACCTCGACGACTACGAGGGCTAACGCGGCGGGCGTCGGCCGGCGCTCACTCGAGTAGATCGAGCGGTTGAGTCCGTCTGATTACCCCTCGTCGGGTGGGCGGAGCAGGGCGCCCTTGCTCAGGTCCAGCAGGTCCTCGTCGTCCACGTCGAGTTCCAGGTCGTCCACGTCCACCACGTTGCCGCGCCGCACCTCTTCCCGGAGGGCTTCGATGCGTTCCTCGCGACGTTCGCGGGACTCACGGGAGAGTTCGAGTTCCTCCTCGATGCGCTCGCGGAGGATGCGTTCGGGGGCCTCGAAGTCGCGGGGGAGGCGGGCCTCGATCTGCCGGTAGAGGGTGGCGTAGTGGTTGCCGCCCATGAAGTGCAGGACGCGGTCGTCCTGCTCCCCGAAGCGCCACTGGCGGTCGTCCTCGTCGTAGGACTCCGGGTCGATGCGGACGGCGACGACCTCCGCGATGAAGAGCACATGGTCACCGACCGGCGTGACTTCCACCACCTGGCACTCGATCCAGCCCGCGCACTCCGCCAGCAACGGCGAAGTGATGCGCGTGGGCGAGAACGTCTCCCACTGCGTCGCCTCGAACTTGTCGACGGACTCCCCTCGAAGGCCGCCCAGGTACTGCACATGGTGCACGTACGGCCGCTTCGGGAAGTTGAGCGCGAACTCCTGGGAGTGGCTGATCATCTCCGCTGTGTGCCGCGACTGCTCCACGGCGATGCCGAGCAGCGGCGGATCCGAGGACAGCGGCATGTGCCAGGAGAGCGGCATGACGTTCGGACGCCCTCGCCACGTGGTGGTGACGAGGACGACCGGGCCGCCCAGCAGCAGGCGAGACGCCTCCGACGTGGGACGGACCTGCGTGTGCTCTGGCGGGAGATGGAAGGGGTCGTCGGCCACGGGGCCAGTATAGGCTCGGACCAGCGCTCACCTCTGGAAGCGCTACCCCTGTGGCGGAGTCAGACGCCCGAGGTCTCGCGCATGTGCTGCGCCTCGGCCGGGGTGAACTGCTGGTGGCAGGCCTCGCACACGTAGTTGGTGACCTTGTCGGCGTCGCCCATGTCCTGGGCGTTGTCCCAGCGGGGAACCAGCGTCAGGTGGCCGCATGGCGGCGCCTCCTGTGGCGGGGCAGCCTCGGCCTTGCTGCCGCCTCCGAACAGTCGATTCAAGAATCCCATAATGCTTGTACCTCCTCCCCCGACCGTACCAACCAGGTCAAACGAAGCCGCCGGGATCCGGCGGGGGAAGGAGGACGACCGCACGCAGGCACCAAGGCATGCAGGCACGGAGACGGCCGCGACTCTCGCCGCGGCCGTCGTTACATCGCGCCCTCGTCTAATCCGCTCGCGTCCTTGCCTCGCGGGCGCACTAGACGCGGAGGCGTTCCTCCTCCTTCGCCTGCACCTCGCGTGCCTCTGCTGGGGAGAGCGAGGCGCCGCACGACTCACACGTGTACGAGGTGATGCGGTCTTCCTTGCCCATGTCCTCTGCCCGGTCCCAGCGAGGAATCAGGGTGCCGTGGCCGCAGGAGACGTTTTCTTCCGCCTGCGGGGATGGCTGCTGGGTGGCGTCCTTGCCGCCCTTGAGTTTGTTCAAGAAGCCCATGTTGGGTTTCCTCCCGTGGTCGCCCCTCCAACCGACTCATCCAGTGGCTCGTTGGGCCTCCGGAAGGGGGCGATCCAGTCGCCGGGAAGCAAAGCCGGTGGCCCGCCGCAAGGGCGTGATCCTCGTTGGCGGAAGCAGTCGCAAAGACGTATTATTCGCTTGTTGGCGAACTTACGAATCGCCCATGTTTCCAGCGCATACGGCATGCCCAGCCGGATTCTGTCGCAGCCGGAGAGAAGTTCGAGGAGTGGCCCTGGACGACGTCCTACGAGCGCTGAGCGACCCCACCCGCCGCGAGGTGGTCCGTCTGCTGGCGCGCAGCGGGCCGCTCACAGCGGGTGAGATCTCGGACCGGTTCGACCTCGCCAAGTCCACCATGTCCGGGCACTTCAACGTGCTGCGGCAGGCGGGCCTGGTGGTGGCGGAGCGGCACGGCACGCGGCTCGTCTACAGCGCCCACGTCTCCGCCGTCGAGGAAGCACTGACCGCGGTCATGGGCGCGCTCGGCATCGGCGAGCGAGGCGGCGCCGCCGGCGAGCGAGACGTGCGCGCAGACATCGAGGCGAGCGACGGCACGTCGAGGGCCGATGGGAGCGATGATGATGGCTGACGGGACGACCTCCCCCTATCCGTGGTCTTGGCGGCGTGAAGCGCCCATGCTCGTGATCCTCGCGGGCTTGTGGATCGCCTCCGCAGTGTCCTGGCCGCTCGTCGACGAACCGATCCCCATCCACTGGGACGCCAGCGGCGAGGTGGACCGCACCGGCGGCAAGGCGGAGGGCCTCCTGATGCTGCCCGGCATCACCACCGGCGTGTACCTGCTGCTGGCCTTCCTCCCGCGCATCGATCCGGCGAGGGCGAACTACGGCTTGTTCGCCGGCACCTACAGCCTGATCCGCTTCGGCACCATCGCGTTCCTCGCGCTGGTGCACGGGGTGGTGCTGGCCACCGCGTTCGGCGCGGACGTGGACATCGCGCTCGTCCTGCCCGTGGGGCTTGCGGGGCTGTTCCTGCTGCTCGGCAACGCCATGGGGAAGGTGCGCCCGAACTATTTCGCCGGGGTGCGCACTCCCTGGACCCTGGCCAGCGTGAAGTCCTGGAACGCGACGCATCGAGTGGCCGGCTGGGTCTTCATGGCTGCCGGCGTCCTGTTCCTCGGCGGCCTCGTCATCCGCGAGAGCTGGTACGTCCCCGCCGTCCTGGCCGTGCTCGGCGCCGCGATGGTGCTGGTGGCCGGGTACTCCTGGTGGGTGTGGCGCTCCGACCCGGACCGCATCCCCGCCACCATGTCCCACCCCGCCGAGGAGTAGCCCCACCCGTCGAGGGACACCAACCCCCGAGGGCTCCGCCCCTCTCCCGGGGAACGCCGGCCCTCTCCGGCCCCTCCCCCAGGAGCCGGCCCGGGGCTACTC
>CAYTRA010000293.1:0-3611 GCA_964439675.1 uncultured Dehalococcoidaceae bacterium | reverse complement strand
CACCACACCACGCGCTACTGGGGGGACCACCATGCGCCGCACCACCATCCTGCTCGCCGCCATCCTGCTCGCCGCTGGAGCGGCCGGCTGCTCGAAGTCCGCCGACGACACCGCCCGGGACTGCGCCGCCGCGCTCACCGAGCGGACCGGCGGCGATGCCGCGGACAAGCCGACCCTCGACGAGGCGGAGGCCCGCGTCCAAGCGGTCGACGAGGCGCTCGCCGACCTGGTCCGGTCTGGGCACGAGTCGGTCGCCGCCCGCGCGTTCAGCACGCTGGAGAAGAAGACGAAGGCCGGTGGGGAGGGCCGGCCGGAGGCGTGTGAGTCGTTGTCGGAGGGGGATTACACGACGCTGTTGACGGCGAAGTCGATCGCTGGGTTGGGGTGGACGGGTGAGGGTGGGGAGGTGGACAAGGTGAAGATGGTGAAGGGGGCGCGGGGGTAGCGGGTCTGTGTGGCGAAGGCCCCGCTCCGGTACGTCCGGGCGGGGCCTTCGTCATGCCGTGGGCTACTGCTGGTTCAGCCGTGCTGCGACCCGGATCGTGTGGCCGCACGGGGTCCACGTCACGGTGGACTCTGTGCCCTCGACCGGCACGGCGATGGTGAGCCCGCTGGCGTTCGGGTGCAGCGGGACAGTGAAGGCTCCTGCGCCCTGCACGGTGACCTGGAGGCCGTTCGGGTCTGGGCAGATCGGGCACAGTTTCGGCAGGTCGTGGCCGCTGGTCTGCTGTGCGGCTTCCCACAGGGCGAGGGGCCAGCTCGTGGGCGTCGTCGGCCCGCTCATGTGGTGGGCTCCTCGCTGCCCGCCGGCCGCTCCGGGGCCTTCTGTGTGGGTACGGCGCGGGCCATCCACCGGCCGTCCGTCATGTACCGGGGCATCATCACCGGCTGGAACCCGGCGTCGACCAGCTGCGCCAACCCTTCGACGCATTCGTCCTCGGTTGCCGCCTGCACGCTCACCCGGATCGCCATGACAGCAGTCTGCCCCGCACCCAAGACGGGGCGGGGCAGAACCGGCGAAGTCAGGCTCGGACAGCAGCAGCCTGGGCACCCATGTGAGCCCGGAGTTCGGCGACCTTCGCCATGTCGGGCCGCACCTCCGGCACGTCGATGCCGAGTTCGGCGTGGACGCGCTGGTAGATGCCGGATTCGAGTAGGGGGATCTGGATGTCTCCCCACGGGGTCGGGCCGACGAGCGGGGTGAGCGCTTTGATCCGGTCCACGAGGCTGTCGCAGGCCATCGACCATTCGCCGTGGTAGGCGTTGCGGCGCGCTGCATCGAGGTCGTGCCACAGGCAGGTGAGTTCCTCGCGGGCCACGGCCGCCAGCGTCTCGGTGTCGATCATGAGGTCTCCTTGCGGATGAGCGGGGCAGAACCGGCGAAGACGCTACGGGCGCCACCCTTCCTGGTAGCCGGGGCGGTCCGCGTACACAGCGGCGTCGCGGCGGACTACCCGGCGTAGCACTACCCATTCGGCGCGGGCCGTGTTGTATCGGCCCGTGTCGCGGTCGCGGGTGGCCTGCTCCATGGTCTGCTCAGCCGCCTCCAGCTCAGCCAGAGTCTGCCGCTTCGCGTCGATCTCGCGCAGCACCCGCGCCGGACCATGGACGGCGATCCAGTCAGCGGCATCCCGAGCCAGCCACCACAGGCGGTCAGCCGGACTTACTCCATCCTCCGGCGGGTCCGGATCGCCATAGACGTCACGAACCTGCTCGCCCGCTGACCGAAGCTGAGCAGGCAATTCATTTCCGCCACGCCCCGCGAGTTCCCGCGCGATCCGTTCGTCCGCGTCGCACTGGGCGCGCAGCCAGTCGGTGATGCTGTCCGTCACGACGACTCCTTGGCGGCGTCCTGGCCTTGTCGGGTGACTCGGCGGACGGTCTCTCGGCTGTAGCCGGTCGCCTCGATCATGTCCTTCTGTGGCATGCCTTGTGCGGCGGCTCGGGCGAAGATCTCGGCCCGTGCCTGGTCGGCTTTTTCCCTGATGCGATCGGCTTCTGCCGTCGCTTGGTCGTGGGCTTCGCGAGCCCTCTTGAGGTCCTCCTTGGTGAGCATGGACCCACTATGCCTTACGCGTGAGGCCCCGACTAGTTGACATGCCTCGCGTGCGGGGCCTAGGGTGTGAGGCATCGCCAGTGAGGCATAGCATCAAGGGGGACCGCATGATCCGCTCGAACCGCACCCGCCGCGCCACCATCAAGGCCCGCGCCGCGCAGACCCGCGCCGCCGCCAAGATCCGCCGCACCGGGCACGGCACCCTCGGCCTCCACTGCATCGCCGCCGGCCTCCCCACCCGCGAAGCCCGCACCGTCGCCGCCAGCCTCCGCAAGAACGCGCCGAAGGCAGGCGTCACCGGCCAGCCCGGAACCAGCTACCGCAAGGGCGCCGCCCGCACCTGCACCCGCTACACGCCGCGCGAGGTCGCCGCGATCGCGGTGATCTACCGGCCCCGCAAGCCCGCCTACCGCATCGCCGCCGCCCGCCTCGCCCTCGCCGCCTAAGGAGCCCGTCATGCCCCGTTCCGAACACCTCGCCGACATGTCCACCGAAGGACTCCACGAGCATCGCGACGCCTGCCTCCGGCTGATCGACGTCCGTTACGACCGGTGCAGCGAGTCGGTGACCGAGTACCACGCCGACTACGCCGACCGGCTCAGCGACGAAATCGACCGCCGCAACGCCTGACCCGCCCCCCCCCGCTGGGCAGACCTGCCCGGCCTCAACACCCACCGAAGGCCCCGTCGTCCACCGACGACGGGGCCCTCCCCATGCGCCCGGAAGATCACCCGCCCCCGCCAGGCCACAATGACCCCCATGCCCGCCTACCCGGCCCGCTGCCCCGCCCGCAACCTCAACGGCCGCATGTGCTCCCACCGAGCAGGCCAAGGCACCCGCCACCCCGGGTACGGAACCTGCATCTGGCACAAAGGCGGACAACGCCACGTCGAGGAGGCATGGGCCATGGCACACGAACTCGCCACCGAACACAACATCACCCCACACGAAGCCCTACTCAACCTCGTCCGCACCGCCACCAGCCGCGCCGCCTGGGTCGACGGCGTCATCGCCCAACAAATGCGCGACCACGTCGACCAGGGCGGCGACCCCCTCAAGCCACCCAAGACCCTCAACCAGTGGCTCGCCCAATCCCGACTCGAACGCAAACTCGCCGCGGCCACCGCCAAGCAGGCCGTCGACGCCGGCGTGATGGTCGCTCTCGAACGGCGCCTCGACCTCGAAGGGGAACTCGTCGCGTCCGCCCTGTCCGCCGCGCTCGACACCCTCGGCCTCGACCACGAGCAGCGAGTCCGCGCCCTCGGCGCAGCACAACAGCACCTCCTCGGAGCCGGAGAACCCACCACCCCGGAATGATCATGCGCGGGCGGCTTCTACCGTCCCCGCCATGCGCATCCTCCTCACAGGCGCCTCCGGATTCGTCGGCGCCCACGTGCTCGCCCACCTCCTCGCGCACACCGACGCCGACATCGTCCTGCCCTGGACACTGCGGCACCACGGCACCTCCCAGCGCGTCGCCACAGCCATCCCGCCCCACCACAAGGGCCGGGTCACCACGGTCATGCACGACCTGGCCACCCCCATCCCGCCCACC
>CAYTRA010000292.1:0-3633 GCA_964439675.1 uncultured Dehalococcoidaceae bacterium | reverse complement strand
CATCTCGTGATGTGTTGCATCTCCTTCGGCACGCTCGGCCGCAGGAGGAAGATCCCCAACGCAATGTTCTGTGTGAAGTGCCACACGCCTCGCCCCCGCGGTCCCTCCCAGGACCGCAGGGTCGAGGTCGCCCCGTCTGGCGAGGCGCATCGATGCGATGGCGCGATGTCCTTGGCTGCCTGCACCTTCGAGGTGGCTTGCGGGGTCGTGTAGCCTGTATGTACGGCGCGGGATGGAGCAGCGGTAGCTCGTCGGGCTCATAACCCGAAGGTCGGGGGTTCGAATCCCTCTCCCGCTACCAGAACGAACGAACGGCGAGGCCCAACGGCCTCGCCGTTCTTGTTTTGCGCACCGGGCCCGTCCAGGGCTGCGACCGGTAGGGGCTGCGCTGCCGGCCGGCCGCTCCGTGTCTCCTAGGAGCGCCCAGGCCGCGAGGGGCATTGACGGACGGAAGTCTCTGACTACCATCAGAGAATGTCGAAGGCGCTCGCTGCACCTGCTGCATTCCAGGATCCGGATGCGGGCGACGTCGCGCAGGTGCGGCGTCTGAACCGGGTGCTCACGGAGCGCATCGGCGCGTTGCGGGAGGGGTACCTGCATCGCGGTCGCTCGCTCGCGGCGTCCCGGCTGCTGTGGGAGATCGGAGGGCAGGGCGCGGACCTGCGAGGGCTGCGCGCTCGCCTCGGGCTGGACTCTGGGTACCTGAGCCGGCTGCTGCGGTCCCTCGAGGCGGAGGGCCTCGTCACCGTCGGGCCGAGCGAGGCGGACCGGCGCGTGCGGGTGGCCACTCTGACGCCGCGAGGGCAACGAGAGCGCGCGGTGCTCGACCGGCGGAGCGATGACCTCGCGGCCTCGATCCTGGAGCCGCTATCGACCTCTCAGCGGGCCCGCCTGATCGAGGCGATGGGGGAGGTGGAGCGGCTGCTGAGGGCGTCCGCGGTGGACCTGCGGGTGGTCGCGATGTCGAGCCCGGACGCGCAGCGGTGCCTGCGGCGTTACTTCGAGGAACTTGTGGCGCGTACCGCCGCGCCGGCCGGCTCGGAGGACGACCTCTCGAGGGAGGCAGCCGCGGGGGACGAGGACGGCACGTTCGTGGTCGCGTACCTGGGCGGGGAGGCGGTCGGCTGCTGTGGCCTCAGGACGCTCTCGCCGGAGGTCGCGGAGGTGAAGCGGATGTGGGTCGACCCGCAGACGCGAGGGCTGGGCCTCGGACGCCGGCTGCTCGACCACATGGAAGGCCTGGCACGCGAGAGCGGCGCCCGCGCGGTGCGGCTGGACACGAACGAGCATCTGACCGAGGCGATCGCCATGTACCGTTCGGCGGGCTATCGGGACATCCCGCGCTACACGGAGTCGACATTCGCCACGCACTGGTTCGAGAAGACGCTCTGAGCGACGCGAGGAGTGCGCTTGCCCTCGATGGGTGGCGTCGGCGCGCAAATCCTCGGGTTCGTGGGGTGTGGAGTCTTGCGCTTACCGGCCGCGGCGGCTGATAATAGCCTTCCTGGTGGTCAGAGCGCGGCGGACCCACCCGTTCTCATTCCGAACACGGAAGTGAAACGTCGTAGCGCTGACGATACTGCCGGGGCAACCCGGTGCGGAAAATAGGCCACCGCCAGGATCGATGCAGGCCATCCGGGACGACCGGATGGCCTGCTGCACGACTGGGGTCTTTTTTCTTCCTCGGTCTCAATGGTTGGACGGGCCCCCTTGTCCGGGGGCGAGGGCAAACCTCGACCGGGCCAGCAGACGACGGCGAGGCGCGTGCTACCATGCGCCGGTTGTCCGTCCTGTCAAACAGGCCGGAGGACAAAATCACTTCGGAGGCAGACTGCAGTTGACGAATCAGACCACCACCCCAGCAGGCGCTGAAATGGAAGACATGGCGGCGCTGCTCGAAAGTAGCACCATCGCCGAGCCCCGCCAGTTGCGCCGGGGGGAAGTTGTCGAAGGCACCGTGATGTCGATCGACCGGGACGGCGTCCTGGTCGACATCGGGTTCAAGTCAGAAGGCGTCGTGACCGCCGGCGAGATGCACTCGCTGGGCGCGGACCCCTTCTCCAAGGTTGCCGTCGGCGAGAAGGTGCTCGTCTACGTGCTGTCGCCGGAGACCGCCGAGGGCCAGGTGGCGCTGTCCATCGACCGCGCCCGCGGCGAGCAGGGCTGGCGCATCCTGCAGGAGCGCTTCGAGGCCGGCGACATCTTCGAGGCCGAAGTGACCGGCTACAACAAGGGCGGCCTGCTGGCGAACGTGGAGGGCGTCAACGCCTTCATCCCCATGTCGCAGGTGGTGGGCGCCAAGCCTGGCACGGACGGGGCGAACCCGCTGTCCGCGCAGGTGGGCCGCACGCTGCGCCTGAAGGTCATTGAGATCAACCGCCGCCGCAACCGCGTGATCCTCTCGGAGCGCGCGGCGCTGCAGGAGTGGCGCGCGGAGCAGAAGGACCGGCTGCTGGACGAACTCGCCGAGGGCGAGATCCGCACCGGCCGCATCACCTCCATCCGCAACTTCGGCGTCCTCGTCGACCTCGGCGGTGCGGACGGCCTGGTGCACCTCTCCGAACTCTCCTGGGACCGCAACGCCAACCCGGAGGACCTCTTCAAGGTTGGCGACGAGGTCCAGGTCTACGTGATGAAGGTGGACCAGGAGACCAAGAAGATCGCCCTCTCCATCCGGCGCGCGTCGCCCGAGGAGTGGGAGCAGCTGATCACCCGCTACCAGGTCGGCGACGTGGTGCCGGGCGTGATCACCAAGCTGGTCGCCTTCGGCGCCTTCGCGCGCCTGCCCGGCCCGGTGGAGGGCCTGGTGCACGTCTCCGAGCTGGTGGACCGCCGCATCGGCCACCCGGAGGAGGTGGTGCAGGAAGGCGACGTGGTGCCGCTGAAGATCGTGCGCATCGAGCACGACCGGCACCGCCTGGGCCTGTCCCTCCGCGAGGCGCGCAACGAGGCGCTCCTGCGAGGCTGGCAGTTTGACCCGGACGGCCGCGTGACGCAGATGCCGGAGGACGCCAAGGCGTCCTTCCCGGACGAGACGGAGCGCCTGGAGGCTCGCTACGCCGAGCGCGCCAGCAAGGCCGTGGAGGAGACCGCGCGCCGCGAGCAGGCGCAGGCCGCCCGCGACGCGGACCAGGCCGGCCGCCAGGCCGCGATGCGCGACGAGGGCCCGGTGCTCACGGCCATGCAGGCCGCGATGCAGCAGGCCCAGGCCGACCTGGCCAGCCGCGACGACGCGGGTGAACCCGCCGCCGAGGCGGCCCCGGCGGCCACCTCGGACGAGGCTCCGGCGGCAACCGCCGACGAGGCGCCCGCTGCGAGCACGGACGAGGCTGCCGACACTGAAGAAGCAGCGGAGGCTCCCGCCGAGGAGGCCTCTGACGAGGAGTCCGAGGATTAGGTAGCAACCTCCTCGGTCAGTACGGACGCTGAGGCGCGCCGGTTGGTATGATCCAACCGGCGCGTTTGTTTGGTGACCTCTGTGGTCCAGGTTCTAGGGCAGGTTGAGGGGCGCGGTCGGCTCGGCGTCCCTCCTCGCGATCACCGCCTGCAAGGACCTGTGACCCTCCGACATAGGGGCTCTCCGAACTGACGCCGGGTGACTCCCCCGCCCACAATGGAACGTGCAGCATCCCC
>CAYTRA010000291.1:0-3670 GCA_964439675.1 uncultured Dehalococcoidaceae bacterium | reverse complement strand
TTGCCCTTGCCCGTGCAGCCGTGCGCCACGGCGCTCGCCCCCACCTCGCGCGCCTTGTCCACGAGCAACTTCGCGATGAGCGGACGGCCGAGCGCGGTCGCCAGCGGGTAGCGGCCCTCGTAGACCACGCCGGCCTGCAGCGCGGGGTAGACGAAGTAGCGGAGGAAGTCCTCCTTGGCGTCCACGATGTCCACCTGGGCTGCACCGGCCTGCTGACCACGCTCGCGGATGCCGTCCACGTCGCCCAGGTTCCCCAGGTCGATGGTCAGGCAGTAGACCTCGTACCCGCGCTGGGTGCGCAGCCAGTGGGCGGCCACCGAGGTGTCGAGGCCTCCGGAGAATGCGAGCACGATCTTCTCGGCCATGGGGCGCCTCTCAGGTGCGTTCGGGACGGGGACGCGGAACGCCCATCATATCGGGCGGCTCGGTAGGGTGAAGGTGAACGTGGTCCCGGTCATGCCGTCCGACTCGCACCAGATGGCGCCTCCGTGCAACTCCACCAGCGACCGCGCGATCGCGAGGCCGAGGCCCGTGCCGCCGGTGGTCCGGCGCCCCTGGCTGGTGCGATAGAACTTCTCGAAGAGGTGGTGCTGCTCCTCTGGCGGGATGCCGATGCCGCTGTCCCGGACGGACACGCGCACCCACGGGTCCGCCACCTGGACGGAGACGGCGATGACGCCCCCCGGCGGCGTGTACTTGATCGCGTTGCCCACCAGGTTGCTCAGCACCTGCGCCACGCGCTTGCGGTCCGCGAACGCGGGGGCGCGCTCCGGAACGTCGAGGCGGAACTGGTGCTGCTTCGCGTCCGCCGCCGGCTGTGCCTCCTCCAGGGCCGCGCGCGCGACCTCCACGAGGTCGACCGGGGCCGGCGCAATCTGCATGCGCCCCGAGTCGATGGCGGACATGTCCAGCAGGTCGTTGATGAGCATCATCAAACGGTCGGCGTTGGCGTTCAGCACCTCCACGATGCGGGTCTGCGTGCTGTTCAGTTCTCCAGCGTCGCCCTCGTTGAGGAGGTCGATCGTCGTGCGAATCAGCGTGAGGGGCGTGCGCAGTTCGTGTCCCACCATGGAGACAAAGTCCTGCTTCACGCGCTCCGCCTCGGCCTCTGCGGAGAGGTCGCGCATCAGCACCATCATGCCGGCTCGCTCTGGATCCGCGTCCACGAACGGTCCCGCCGAGACCGCGATGCGGCGTCCGTCGACGTCCGCCAGCAGCGGCGCGACGGGGGCGCCGGACTCCGATCGCGCGCGCCGGCGCAGCGTCTCGATGCCCTCGCGGCCCAGCGGCAGGATCTCCTCTGCGGTGAGCCCCACCAGTTCGAGGCGTGACCGGCCGAGGATGCGCGCCGCGGCGGGGTTCGCCACACGGCACTGGTTCGCGTGGTTGATCACCAGCACGCCGTCCGACATCTCCCGGAGCACGGACTCCGCGATGCGGCGGTTCTCCTCCACCTCGCCGGCGAGTTCGGTGCGCTCCAGCATGGCGGACACCTCGCGAGTGACGGAGCGGAGCAGCTCCGTGCGCGAGGGGGTGAGGCGCAGCGCGCGACGCGTGGCCACCGCCACCACGCCGGCCACGCCGTCCGGCTCCACCATCGGCTGGATGGCGAACCCGCCGACTTCGAGGGCCGGCAACCGCTTCGCCTCCGCGACGCCGGAGGCCTCCGTCACCACGATGCCGGTCTCCAGGCGCTGGCCGCGCACGCCGCCTTCCACCACCGCGAGCAGGGCGGTCACGGCCGCTGGGATGAGGTTGGACACGGCAGCAGGCGCCAGGCGGCCGTCCTCGTTCGCCAGCGCGATCAGGGCGCCGTCCACCCAGTCGAGTTCGGCGAGTTCCTCTGTCACGCCGTGCAGCCCGCCGGGCGCGCTGGTCCCGAGCGCCGCCAGGATGCCGTGCATCACCGCCAGTTCCTGGCTCGTCTCCGAGAGCGACGCCGAGGAGGCGTCGAAGCGGGAGGCAAGGTCGCGGTTCACGTTGAGCATGGCGTCGCGCGTCTGGCGGACGGCGACGCGGAGGTCCTCCAGCGCATCCGCCAGGTCCAGCACCTCCGTGGGGCCGTTCGCCTCCACGGGCGTCTCCAGGTCATTCGCCTGGATGCGCCGCGCTGCGTCCGCGAGTTCGCGCAGCGGTCGCACCGACAGGAACGCCAGGCCGGACGCGAGCACCATCGCGATCACCACGCCCACCGCCGTCGCTCGGAGGGCGTGCGACCGAATCGTGTTCACACCCTCGAGGATCGTCGACTCCTCGATGCCCAGGTAGAACGCCCCGATCGGGTCGCCGTCCAGGTCCTCCAGCGCATGGACGCCCGTCAGGTAGCGGGTCCCGCCGAGGTTGACGTACGTCGCTCCCTCGCGGTCCATCACCTCGCGGTCAGCGTCGCTCACGTCGGAGGGCTGGATGACGTCCGCCTCCTCCGGGTCCGTCACGATCACGCCTTCCGGCGTGAACAGCGCGAGGTGGACGCCCAGCGCGCGCTGCTGCGCGATCACGAACGACCGGCCCATCCCGGCCATGCTCTCCACGACCCCGACGATCTCGCCGGTCGCCGTCCTGACTGGCACGATGCCGGCCACGGTCAGGCCTAGCACCTCGTCATTTCGCACGACGCCGATGGCGTTGCCAGTGGCCAGGACCATCCGCACCTCCTCCGGCGCGACCTCCTGCTGACCGAGCAGGGGCGAGTGCGCCCGGAGGAGGAGGTCCCCGCGCTCGTCGTACACCTGGAGGCCCGGGGTGCCGTGCAGCGGCGCGCTGCTCTCCTGGTAGAACGCGTGCGTCAGGTCGAGCAGCATGGCCGTATCGCGCCGCGCGAGGGCGTCCTGCAGCGGCGCCTGGCGGGCCAGCAGCGCGGCGCCCGTCACCGCGAGTTCCACGTCGGTAGCGAGGCTCTGCGCCAACTGGTCACGGGCAAGCGCGAGGCGCTCCGCGTAGCGGTTCTCCTCGTTGTCCTGCAGGATGCCGTCCACCTGCCACATGATGAGCGCGCCAATGGCGACGATGAGCACGCTCATCGCCACGGCGATCTGGAAGCCGAGCGTCCGGATCAGGCCCCGCATGACCATGTCGCCATTGCTACCCCGGCGTCTGTCGGCCGGCCCGCTGCTCTGAGAAGGACGAGCCCGTCTCCAGTCCCTTCCCCACCAGGGGATGGGGGAGGTCGGTCAGCCCTGGACCTCTGTGATGACGCGCTCCAGGATCTCCGCCGCCTCGTCGATCTCAGCGTCCGTGAGGGTGAGGGGCGGGATGAAGCGGATGGCGTTGGGGCGCACCGCGTTCAGGATCAGCCCCTCCTTGAGCGCCCGCGCCGCCACCTCCGCGGCGATCTCCTGGTGGAAGACCAGCGCGCGCATCAGCCCCTGGCCGCGATGGCCCGACACCGACTCCAGCCGGTCCTCCATCGCCGTGAGACGCCTCGCGAGGTAGTCGCCACGCTGGCGTGCGTTCTCCAGCACGCCGCCCTCGATCACCTGGCGCATCACGTAGAGGGCCGCCGCCGTCGCCAGCGGGTTGCCGCCGAAGGTGCTGCCGTGGTCGCCCGGCTCGAATACGCAGGCGTGCTCCTTCGCCAGCACCGCGCCCACCGGCACCCCGCCGCCGAGGCCCTTCGCGAGCGTCATGATGTCCGGCTCGATGCCGGCCTCCTGGTAGCCCCAGAGGTTGC
>CAYTRA010000290.1:0-3678 GCA_964439675.1 uncultured Dehalococcoidaceae bacterium | reverse complement strand
GACCTCCGGCGGCTCGATACCGTGGTCGCAGGCGTTGCGGATCAGGTGGACCAGCGGGTCCTTGATGCGCTCGATCACCGAGCGGTCGATCTCCGTCTCCTGCCCCTCCATCTCGAGGCGTACCGAACGCCCGAGGGAGCGCGAGAGGTCGCGCACGAGACGCGGGAACTTGGAGAACAGCATCCCCACCGGCAGCATGCGGACCTGGAGCATCCGCTCGTGCAGTTCGTCCACGATCTTCTCGACGTGGGCGGTGGTCTCCGCCAGCGAGCGCACGTCGTCGTCGTCGTACTTCGCGCTCAGGATGCGCGTCAGTTCGGAGATGCGCGTCCGGTCGATGACCAGTTCGCCCACCATGTTCATGAGCGCGTCGATCTGCTCCACGTCCACGCGCACCGTGTTCTGCAGCGACTCCACCCGAGGCGTGGCGACGCCCGCCTCGGCGGACGCGGGCGTGGTCTCCACTGCCGGCGTGGGCGGCTCCTGCCGCGCGCGCAGGTCGAACGGCTCCGCCGTCACGCCCTGCACGTCGTCGATCTGCTGCACCGCGGCGGCGACGCCCTCGGCGTCTGTGTCGTCCGCGAGGATGACGATGGCGACCAGGTCGGCGCCCACGGCCTCCTGCTCCACGTCCGCCTGAGAGGGGGCGGAGGCCACCACCTCCGCGACGCGCTCAAGTTCGTTCAGGATCTGGAAGCAGCGGACCGCCCGCCATTCGCTCGCCGGGTCCAGGCTGGCGTGGACGCGGAGCACGGTCTTCTTCTTGCGGAAGGCGCCCCGCACGCGCTTCGTGGCCTTCTCGTCCAGGACGATCTGCGTGGAGGCCGCGGCCGAACCCGCGGCAGCGCCCGCGTCCGCCGTCGCGCGGAGCATGGCCACCAGCGCGTCCACGTCCAGCGTGGCCTCCGTGCCCGTGGCCAGGTTGTCCTTCAGCACCTTCAGGCCGTCCAGGCTGGACAGCAGCGCGTCGACGATCTCCTCGGTGACCTCCAGGGTGCCCTTGCGCACGCGGTCCAGCACGTCCTCCATGGCGTGCGTGAGCACCGTCATGCGCTCGAAGCCCAGCATGCCGCTCGAGCCCTTCAGCGTGTGCGCCACGCGGAAGATCTCCTGCACCACCTCGGGGCTCGACCCGTCCTGCTCCAGCCGCAGGACCTGCTCGTCCAGCGACTCAAGCAGTTGCTCGGCCTCCATCAGGAAGACCTTTAGGTCGTCAGGACTTATCTCGAAGGACATGGGCATCGCCTTCCCTGGCGGCCACGCCTGCCGCGATTGCTCGCTAGGCGGCCTGGATCGCTTCCGCTGCGGCCATGGCCTGGTTGCCCAGGGCGCCCGGCAGGCTGAGAAGGATCAGCAGGTCCTCGTCCAGCCGCGCGATGCCCTCGATGTAGTAGGAGTCCTCCGTGCTGGCGATGGAGGTGTCTTGCTGGATGCTGTCCACGGGGATGCGCTTCACCTCCGTCACCGCATCCACGATGACGCCGATGTCCTCGCCCTCGATGTCCACGACCAGGATGCGCACGTCCGGGCCACGCTCGACCTCCGGCCGGCGGAAGCGCTTGCGGAGGTCCACCACGGGGATCACGCGGCCGCGCAGGTTGATAACGCCCTCCACGCAGTCAGGCGTGTCCGGGACGAACGTGATCTTTTGCATGCGGATGATTTCGCGGACCGTGCCAATGTCCACGCCGTAGGTCTCTTCGGCGAGCTCGAAGACCACGAGTTGGCGTTCTCCGCTGGCCGCTTGGTTCGCCTCCGACATGACCCTCTCCCTCACCAGGGGTTCCCCCAACGGGGGCGCATAGCCTCCCGTGGTCGTCTCTGGCGATCCTCGGTAGCGCGTGCGGAGTTCGAATCGGGGAGTCCCCGGATACGCCCGGTGGGGCAGTCCTGCCAGAGAACTGACAGAGCCTTGACGGCCCCACGCCCGTCGGCGTACCCATGCGGCCCACACAGCCCGCCGGACGGCGGGAGAGGGAGACACCCCATGTCCGAGGTCCAACCAGCATCCGAGCAGGCGCCGGTCACGGTCCAGACGAAGCAGGGCGCCCTTCGAGGCGTCACGCGCGACGGCGTCGCGGTCTTCCTCGGCGTCCCGTACGCGGCGAGCACGGCCGGACGGCGCTTTCTGCCGCCGCTGCCCGCGGAGCCGTGGGAGGGCGTCCGGGACGCTACGGAGCACGGCCACATCGCCCCGCAGGAGGGCGCGCTGGTGGGCGGCAACCTGGGCGACAGCCGCACGGTCGGCCCCATGCCTCCGGGCCTGGAGCAGGGCGAGGACTGCCTGGTCCTGAACATCTACACGCCGGCTGCGGACGACGCGCGACGCCCGGTCATGGTCTGGCTGCACGGCAGAGGCTTCGCCTCCGGCTCCGGTTCCGAGGGCTGGTACGACGGCACGAACCTGGCGAAGCGGGGCGACGTGGTGGTGGTGACCATCAACCACCGCCTCAACGTCTTCGGCTACCTCCACCTGGCGGACCTGGCCGGTGAGGCGTTCGCGGGGTCCGGCGTCGCGGGGATGCTGGACGCGGTGGAGGCGCTCCGCTGGCTGCGGGAAAACGTGGCCGCCTTCGGCGGCGATCCCGACAACGTCACGATCTTTGGCGAATCCGGAGGCGGCCGGAAGGTCTGCACCCTGCTGGCGATGCCCTCTGCGCAGGGCCTCTTCCACCGAGGCATCATCCAGAGCAGCGTCACCCTGCAAGCGGCTGACCCGGAACGCGCCACCGAGTTCGCCCGCACCGTGATCCGCTGCGCGGGCCTCGAGGATGGCGACGTCGCGGGCCTCCAGGCGCTCCCGTTCCCGCAGGTCACGCAGGCGTACGCGCAGGCCCAGAAAGAGATGCGCGGCTTCCAGTGCGCCCCCACGCTCGATGCCGCGTACATGCCCCACCACCCGCACGACCCCGAAGGAGGGCCGGCGCCGTCCGGCCTCGGCGTGCCGGTCATCCTCGGCACCAACAAGGACGAGATGACGCTTTTCCTGGCGGGCCACCCCAGGCGCCGGCGCATGACCGAGGAGGAGATGCAGGAGGAACTCACGAAGTTGCTGGGCGACCGCAAGGAGCGGGTGCTCGCCGTCTACCGGCAGCACCGCCCAGAGGCCACGCCGTGGGACCTCTTCGTCGGCATCAGCAGCGAGGCGCGACGTATCGCCGCGAACCGCGTCGCGGACCTGCGCGCCCAGGCCGGCGCCGCACCCACCTACATGTACTACTTCACCTGGGAGAGCGACTTCATGGGCGGCCTGTTCAAGGCCGCGCACGCCATGGAGATCCCGTTCGTCTTCGACAACGCCGACATGGTCCCCATGACTGGCGATCGAGGCGACAAGTTCGAACTGGCGGCGCAGATGTCACGCACCTGGGCGCAGTTCGCCCGCACCGGCGACCCCAACCACGAGGGCCTGCCACGCTGGGAGCCGTTCGACCCCGAACGCCGGGCGCACATGGTCTTCGACGTCCCGAGCCGCGCCGAGGACGACCCGCGCCGCGAGGAACGCCTGGTGTGGGAGGGCGACCTGAGTCTCTACCGCTAGCGGTCGCCTGTATCGCTAGCGGTCACTGGCGTCGTCGTCGGACGCCGCCTCCACGTCGACGGTGGTGTCGGTCACGCCTCGACCGTCCACGCGGGTGACCTGGATGCGCAGGCCCTGGTGGCGCACCACGTCCCCGA
>CAYTRA010000289.1:0-3691 GCA_964439675.1 uncultured Dehalococcoidaceae bacterium | reverse complement strand
CGGGTCGGGTGCGCGGCCGCGGCAGGTCGTTGCGGTGGGCGTCGCGGTCTCGGTCGCCGGCGCCTCGGTGGGGGTGGTCACCTGCACTTCGGGTTCGTCGTCGCCTCCACAGGCCGATACGAGCGCGACCAGCGCCACACCAAACACCACGAGGAGGACTCGCCTCGTCAGCCGCATGCCAGGGCCTTTCCGCTTCCCGCCGTTCGACGATACCCCGCGGCCTGCTCAGGGCCGAGCGCCCTGCAACGCTTCTTCGCACTCCAGTTATGCGTTTGCAGGCATTTCTCCCACAGCGTCGCGTCCCGCAGAGGTCAGGGCACCGCCGCTCGGGTCCGCAATGGGGCGAGCGCGACGTAACGGACGAGGGCAATGAGGCGACGCTTCCGCCGGACGGCGCTCGTGCCGGAAAACTTCGACGCGCACCAGGCGCCGGCGCTCCTCGAGGGCGTGCGGCGCATCGCGGTGCTGCGCGCGGGCGGGCTTGGTGACTTCGTCTTTGCCCTCCCGGCGCTGCGCGCCCTTCGCGAGGCGTACCCGGACGCCGAGGTGACACTGCTCTGCGGCCCCGCCCACGCCGAGTTGCTGGCGGAGCGCCCTGGCCCGTGGGACGAAGTGGTGGTGGTCCCACCGTTCCCCGGAGTGCGCGACGATGGCGCAGGTGCGGGCGGTGAGGACATCGACGCCTTCTTCGAGCGGATGCGAGCGCGGCGTTTCGACCTGGCCGTCCAGATGCACGGCGGCGGGCGGCACTCCAACCCCTTCGTGCTCCGCCTCGGTGCTCGCACTACCCTCGGATGCCGTACCCCGGACGCCGCTCCGCTCGACTTCTGGATGCCCCACGTCTATCTCCACTCCGAGACATCGAGGTGGCTCGAACTGGTCTCGCTCGTGGGGGGCGGGCCGCAACCGCTCGCGCCCGCCCTCGCCGTCACCCCCGCCGACCGCCAGGCAGCCCTCGCCGCCGTCGGGCCGGTGCGCCCCCTCGAGGTGACGCTCCACCCTGGTGCGGGGAGCCCTCGCCGCCGGTGGAGCGCGGAGCGGTTCGCGGCGGTGGGGGACCGCCTCGTGCAGGCGGGGGCGACTGTGTACGTCGTGGGCAGCGAGGCAGAGCGTGACCTGACGGCGGAGGTCGTGGGGCGGATGCGCGAACCTGCTGTCGACCTCGGCGGCCAGTTGAGCCTCCCGGCGCTGGTCGGGCTGTTCGAGCGTGTGGCATTGCATGTGGGCAACGACTCCGGCCCGGCCCACCTCGCGCGCTCGGTCGCCGGGGCGACGCTTGCGCTGGTATGGGGGCCGAACATGCTCACGGCTGGGCCTATCGGCCCGGCCAGCCATCACCGGACGCTGCTGGCGTGGGGCCTCGACTGCCCCGAGTGTGGCCGCCGCCTGGTGGAGGACGACTGCCCCCACGATGCGTCGCTCCTCGACGAGATCGAGGTGGATGCCGTGGCGGCGCAGGCCCTCGACCTGCTGGGGGCGAGCGCAGCCCTCGAGGTGCCCGCAGACGCGGCGAGCGGGTAGCCTGAGGGCACTCCCCCTGCGGCGAAGGAATCCTCGTGCCCGACTCGCTGGAACGCCTGGCGCAGGACGTGATCGCGTGCCGTCAGTGCCCGCGGCTCGTGTCGTGGCGCGAGCAGGTCGCGCGCGAGAAGCGCGCGATGTTCCGCGACGACGAGTACTGGGGGAGGGCGCTCCCCGGCTTCGGCGACCCGCAGGCGCGCCTGCTGGTGGTGGGCCTGGCACCCGCGGCGCACGGCGCGAACCGCACCGGGCGCATCTTCACCGGCGACCGCTCCGGCGACTGGCTGTACCGGGCGCTCTACCGGGCTGGGTTCGCCAACCAGCCCACCTCGACGCATCGAGACGATGGCCTGCAACTGACGGACGCGTACATCACGTCGCCCGTGCGCTGCGCACCGCCCGCGAACAAGCCGACGCCGCAGGAGCGCGACACCTGCGCGCCGTTCCTCGACCGCGAACTCGCGCTGCTGCCGCGCGTGCGCGTGGTGGTGGCCCTCGGCGCCTTCGCGGCATCGATGTTCGCGGCGCGTCACGGGCTCTCGCCACGGCCGAAGTTCGGGCACGGGGCGGAGTGGGACCTGGGGGATGGCCGCACGCTGATCTGCTGCTTCCATCCCAGCCAGCAGAACACGTTCACCGGTCGCCTCACGGAGCCGATGCTGGACGCGGTGTTCACGCGCGCGCGGGACATCATCGGCTGAGGCCTCGGATGGTCGTTTTCGGCTGGTGAGGGCGCCCACGATCTGTTGAGCCGTGGTTGACGCACCCGGCCCACCATCCCGGCATGCATTACCGCGTCCCCTCCGCGCCGGGACGGCGTGTCGCTGTGCGAAGCGCCATGCTCTTCCGGCCCTACACCTGGCTCTTGCTGTTGTTGCTCGTCGTCGTGACGGCGGGCGCTGCGTTGCAACTGCTTCCCGTCGTGGTCATCGCTCGCATCGTGAACGCGATCGAGAGCGCCCAGGACGCGGGGGCAGGCGCCGGCGCCCAGGACGACGCCATGCGGGAGGTGTTGATCTTCGGCCTCATTGGCACGGCGATGTTCGTGGGCTCGGGGCTCCTCAGCGTGCTGCGCACCTGGATCACCCAGAAGATCGGGCAGGGCGTCATGTACCGCATGCGGACGCAACTGCACGACCACCTGCAGCGTCAGTCGCTGAACTTCCACACGGAGAACCAGACCGGCGAGATCCTGTCCCGCGTCACCACGGACGTGAACCAGGTGGAGCAGGCGGTCACGATCACGCTCTCAGAGTTCTTCGTGAACCTGGTGACGCTCGCGATCGCGGTCATCCTGATGTTCGTGCTGGACTGGCGCATCGCGCTGCTGGCGGCGGCAACGCTGCCGCTGTGGATCCTGCCGACGAAGCGCATTGGCGAGTACCAGCGGCGGCTCCGGAAGGAGTGGCAGGAGGAGAGCGCCACCATGGCCTCTCACCTGGAGGAGACGCTCTCGGTCTCCGGCGCCATGCTCGTGAAGTCCTTCGGCCGCCAGGCATACGAGGCCGAACGCTTCGAGCGCTCCAACGAGCGCCTGCGCCGCCTCTCGATTCAGCGCGTCATGGCCGGCCGCTGGTTCAACATGGCCACGGAACTCTTCGGCTCGGTCGCCCTCATCGCGGTGTTCGTGGTCGGCGGCGTCGCGGTGCTGGAGGGCGGCGTGGACCTGGGCACGGTGGTCGCGATGTCCGTGCTGGTGCAGCGGGTGTTCCAGCCCTTCGCCACCATCGCGCGCGTGAACACCGTCCTCATCTCCTCCCTCGCGCTATTCGAGCGCGTCTTCGAGTACCTCGACCGCCCGGTCGAACTCGTCGAGGCGCCGGCACCGAGGTCGCTCGAGGGCGCCCGCGGGCACATCCAGGTGCAGGGCGTGACGTTCTCCTACCCCGGGGCGGAGACGCCCTCGATCGTGGGCGTGGACTTCGAGGTGCAGCCGGGGCAGATGGCGGCGCTCGTGGGCCCGTCCGGCGCCGGCAAGACCACCATGACGTACCTGCTGCAACGCTTCTACGACCCGGACGAGGGCCGGGTACTCATCGACGGCGAGGATCTGCGTGACCTCTCGCTGGCGTCGCTCGCCGAGACGGTGGGTGCGGTGATGCAGGAGACGTTCCTGTTCCACACCACGCTCCGCGAGAACATCCGCTACGGCCGCCTGGATGCCACCGAC
>CAYTRA010000288.1:0-3699 GCA_964439675.1 uncultured Dehalococcoidaceae bacterium | reverse complement strand
TGGTCGTCGTGAGCGCAGATCCCGTGTACGACCCGGTCGCGCGCGAGCACGGCGCCGCCGTCATCCGCGATGGCGGCACCGGCTACAACGACGCCGTCGTCCTCGCGCTCCGCTCCGTCATGGACGCCGCGGCTGCCCTCGTACTGCCGGGCGACCTACCCCACGCCACGCCCACCGTGATCGCGACGCTGCTGAACGCCCTCGAGGAGCCCGGCGTCACGGTCGTCCCGTCCGAGGACGGCGGCACGCTCGCCCTCGGCCTCACGCCGCCGGACGCGATCACGCCGGCGTTCGGCCCCGACTCGGCCACACGACACCTCGAGGGCGGCCGGGCCGCTGGCGTCCGCACGACGCTTCGAGAGTTCCCGGGCCTGCGGCACGACGTAGACACCCTGGATGACCTCGCCCGCGTCTGGGACCGCGTGGGCGAGGCGACCACGGCACTCCTGGAACACCTCCCCCTCCCGACGCCCCTCGCAGCAAAGGCAGAGCACGATGACTGACTCCACCGCGATCGAAGCCGCGATCCGCTCGCGCCGATCCATCCGAGGGCTCGAGGGGCCACCGCTGTCGCCGGAGGAAGTGGAGTCGCTCGTCCTCCTCGCCTGCACCGCGCCGGCGCCGCACCATACGCAGCCCTGGCGCTTCGTCGAGGTCTCGCCGGCCCGTCGAGCCGCCCTCGCAACCGCGATGGGCGACGCGTGGCGCGCCGACCTTGAGCGCGACGGCGTGCCGGTGGCGCAGCAGGAGCGCGCGCTGGCTCGCTCCCGCCGCCAGGTCGAGGGCGCTCCGACGCTGCTGCTCGGCTGCCTGGTGGCGGACGGCCTGCGTCAGTACGAGGACGACCGTCGCGCACGCGCGGAGTGGGGCCTCGCGCAGCACTCGTTCGGCGCGGCGCTTCAGAACATCCTGCTCACCGCCTCTGCCCGAGGCCTGGGCGCATTCTGGATCTCCGCACCGCTCTACGCCCAACCCGCCGTCCGAGGCGCGCTCGACCTCGACGAGGCGTGGCAGCCGCAGGCGTTCGTCGCCCTCGGCCGGCCGAGCGCGGACTACCGGCCCTTCGACCGCCCGACGCCGGACCTCGGAAAGCACTTCACGCGACGCTAGCGGTCCGCCTCTGCCGCCTCGCTGACGCCCTCGGGAAGCGCGACGAGATCCGGCAGGTCACGCAGGCTGCGGATGATCGGGAAGTCCGTGTTCGCGGAGGCGTCCACGGCGCCATCGCGGTCCAGCAGCACCGCGTGCATACCGGCCGCCATGGCCGGCTCCACGTCGTTGTCGATGCGGTCGCCCACCATCACCGACCGCTCCGGCTGCGCGCCCGCCTTCGCGAGGGCGGCCTCGAAGAACCGTGGGTGGGGCTTGGAGACGCCCGCCTCGTCGGCGCCGAAGGTGACATGCATCAGGTCCATGACCGGCGTGCGCATGATCGCCGCGTTACCGTTCGTGGCGGTCACCAGGCGGAACCCGCGCCCTCGCAGCGCCACCAGCGGCTCCACCACGTCGTCGTACGCCTCCAACGCGTCATCCCTCGCCGTGTAGAAGGCGAGCGATGCCTCCTCGGCGGCAGCCGGGTCATCGATGCCGCGCTCGGCAAGGACCTGGCGGAAGGAGAGCCGACGCACCTCGTTGAGGCTCATGCGCGCGCGCTGCTGGCGGTAGACGCGGTCGCGCGTCTCGGTCAGAACGCCCGGGGTGATGATCTTCTCGATGCGCTCAGACAGGTAGGTCGCCGCCGCCTCCAGGCCCGCGCGTAGCGACGCATCGAAGTCGACCAGCGTGCCATCGACATCGAAGAAGACGTGGGTGACGAGGAACGGCTCGCGTGTCACGTGAGCCGCGCCGGCCCTCTAAGCCTCGACCGGACGCATGGGCACGCCTCGCTCGGTGAGGTACGCCTTCAGCGAGGGGATGTCGTACTTCCCGAAGTGGAAGATCGACGCCGCCAGCACCGCCGCCGCGCCGCCCTCCACGAAGGCGTCGTACAGGTGCTCCGGTTCCCCCGCACCACCCGAGGCGATGACCGGCACGTCCACGCTACTCGTGATCCGCTGCAGCAGGCCGATGTCGTAGCCGTCCTGGTGGCCGTCCGTGTCCATGGAGGTGACCAGCAACTCGCCCGCGCCGCGCTCCACCGCCTCGCGCGCCCACTCGATGGCGTCGCGTCCCGTGGCAGTGCGACCACCGTGCGTGAAGACCTCCCACGTCTCCGGGCCCGTGCGCTTCGCGTCCACCGCGACCACGATGCACTGCGAGCCGAAGCCCTTCGCGCCTTCCTCGATCAGTTCGGGGCGCTGCACGGCGGCGGTGTTCATGGACACCTTGTCCGCGCCGGACTCGAGCATGAGGCGCACGTCCTGCGCGGAGCGCACGCCGCCTCCCACGGTGAGGGGGATGAACACCTGGTCTGCGGTCTCGCGGATGATGTCGTACACGCTGGTACGCGCGTCGGAGGACGCTGTGATGTCGAGGAACACGAGTTCGTCGGCGCCCTGGGCGTTGTACTTCGCCGCGAGTTCCACGGGATCGCCGGCGTCGCGCAGTTCGACGAACGACACGCCCTTCACCACGCGGCCGTTGTCCACGTCGAAGCAGGGGATGATGCGTCGCGTCAGCATCGAGGGCGCGCCCTAGACCGCGGCCGCGAGGGCCTCGGTGAGGCGGATGTCACCCGTGTAGAGCGCGCGGCCAACGATCGCGCCCTCCACGCCGCAATCGGCCAGGCGCTGGATGTCCTCCACGCTCCCGACACCGCCGGCGGCGATGACCTTCACCGAGGTGGCCGACGTGAGGCGCTCGTACATCTCGAAGTTCGGGCCGTCCGTGACGCCGTCGCGCAGGATGTCCGTGTAGACGATGCGCTCCACGCCCAGGGACGACAGCCGCTCGATGAACTGCACCGGGTCCAGGTCGGTCGACTCCGTCCAGCCCTGCAGGCTGACCTTGCCCTCGCGCGCGTCCACGGAGACCACCAGGCGATCCCGAGCCACGGCAATGGCCTCGCGGAGGAACTCTGGGTCCTTCACCGCGCCGGTGCCAATCACCACACGGTTGACGCCCTCGTCCAGCATCTCGTGCACCATGTCCACGTTGCGGATGCCGCCGCTGGTCTGCACGGCGCAACTGGCCGAGTCCACGATCTGGGAGATCACCTTCGCGTTGGATCGCACGCCCGTCCGCGCCCCGTCCAGGTCCACCACGTGGATGCGGTCCGCACCCTGCGAGGCCCACCGCACCGCCATGGCGACCGGGTCGTCGCTGAAGACGGTCTCGCGCGAATAGTCGCCCTGCGCCAGGCGCACGCACTTGCCGCCAAGGATGTCGATGGCCGGGATGATCTCCAAGGCTTAGACCCTTTCCAGACCCCGCGACCCGACTAGCGGGCCCCTGCTTCCACGGGGGCAATGGAGCCGCGCTCCAGCGCCAGCCGGATGAAGTTCGAGTACAGCCGCAGCCCTGTGCGCCCGGACTTCTCCGGGTGGAACTGCGTGGCCACCACGTTCTCCCGCCCCACAACCGAGGCGAACCGAACGCCCTCGTACTCCGTCTCGCCGAGGACGACCTCCGGCGAGGACGGCGCGGGGTGGTAGGAGTGCACGAAGTAGAAGTAGGAGCCGTCAGGGATGCCCTCGAAGACCGGGTGGTGGTCGCCGCGCATCTCAACGGTGTTCCAGCCCATGTGCGGCACGGTCATCC
>CAYTRA010000287.1:0-3711 GCA_964439675.1 uncultured Dehalococcoidaceae bacterium | reverse complement strand
GCCATGCGCGCCCTCGGCGTGCCGGTGGTGGAGGTGCCGAACCCTCGAGCGACGCTCGCGAGCGTGAGCGCGGCCCACGAGGGCTATCCGGCGCGGCGGTTAACTGTCATCGGTGTGACAGGCACGGACGGGAAGTCCACCACGTCGTTCCTGATCCATGCCGCACTGCGGGGCTGCGGCCTCAAGGCGGGCCTGCTCACGACCATCCAGTCGCGCATCGATGACCAGGAGGTGCCGAACCCCACCCGGCTCACGAGCCAGGAGGCGCCGCACGTCCAGAAGATGCTGGCCGAGATGCTGGAGGCCGGCTGCACGCACGCCGTCGTCGAGGCGACCTCGATCGGTCTGGACCTGCACCGCCTCGATGAGTGCGAGTTCCGGGCGGCGGTGATGACGAACCTGTCCGGCGACCACCTGGACTACCACGGTGACTTCAAGGCCTACCGCCAGGCGAAGGCTCGCCTCTTCGAGATGCTCCCGAAGACCACCCACGGGCGGCGACCGGCGATCGCTGTCCTCAACCGGGACGACCCGAACTGGGAGTACTTCGCGCGCCGGACGCGCGCACGCGTGGTCACCTACGCCCTGGACGATCCCGAGGCGGACGTGGTGGCGGACGACCTGATGCTGTGGCCGGACGGCGGCACCTTCACCGTCACGGCGGACGAGGACACCATCGAGGCGTCCGTGCGGCTGCCGGGGCGCTTCAACGTCGCCAACGCCACGGCCGCCGTCACGCTGGCCGCCGCGCTCCGCCTGGACATCTACGGCGCCACCTCCGGCATCGCTTCGTGCGAGGGCGTCCCGGGGCGCATGGAGCGCATCGAGGGTGCGCCGTTCACGGTGATCGTGGACTACGCGCACACGGGGGATGCGTTGCGGCAGGTGGCGGAGACGCTGCGCCCGGTGGTGGATGGCCGCCTGATCGCCGTCTTCGGCTGCGCCGGCGAGCGCGCCGTGGAGCGTCGCACCGGCCTCGGCGAGGCGGCTGCGGCGCTCGTCGACTACGCGATCCTCACGGACGAGGACCCGCGCAGCGAGCCATCCGAGGCCATCATCGACGACATCGCCCGCGCCATGACGGCCGCCGGCGCCGCGGAGGGCGAGCGCTTCGAGCGCGTCCCCGACCGTCGGGAGGCGATTGACCGCGCCTTGGCCCTCGCAGAGCCGGGCGACCTCGTGCTCATCGCCGGCAAGGGGCACGAGAGCACCATCGAATACGCGGACGGCCCTCGCCCGTGGGACGACCGCGCAGTGGCGCGCGAGTTGATCGCGGAACGCTTCGAAGCTCCGTAGGCCCCCGAGCCCGTTCGTGCTGAGCCTGTGAAGTAGGAAGGCGCCCGTATCAGGCCGTCACGCCGCGACGATGTCGCGGATGCTCTTCACGCGGACGAAGAAGATCACGGCCATCACGGACACCAGCGAGCCCATCACCATGAGCGCAGTGGGGGCGCTGAAGACGTCCGCCATGGTGCCGGAGAACAGCGACCCCGCCGGCAGCAGGCCCTGGTTCAGCATCCAGATCCCCATCACGCGGCCTCGATACTCGTCCGGGATGCTCAACTGGAGGATGGTCTGGTTGGTGGTCATGTAGGCCATCTGCGTCGCGCCCACCAGCACCAGCACCGGCAGCGCCACCCACAGGCTGGGCGACAGCGACAGCGCGATCAGCGACAGGCCCAGGCAGAAGATCGCCCCCAGCAGCAGCACGCCCTTCCGCTCCACGTTCGCCAGCGAAGCGAGGACGAGCGTGGCGGCCACGGCGCCGAGCCCCGGCGCGGACATCATCAGGCCGAACGTAGCCTCGTTGCCGCCCAGGTCCACCTCGTTGAACTGGGGCAGGATGGAGATGTAGGGCAGGGCGATCACAACCGGCACGAAGGCGAGCGTCATTTGCGTGCGTAGCGTCTCGTGGCGCCACACGTATCGAGCGCCCTCGCCCAGGTTCGCGCGCACGCTCCCGCTGGCCCGCGCCACGCTGCGCGATGCGGGGAGCGCCAGTTGCGCGACGGTGATGGCCACGCACGCGTAGGCGAAGGACTGGATGAGGAAGTTCTCGCCGGGGCCGATGGTGGCGATCATCACGCCGGCCGCCGCCGGCCCCACGATGCGCGTGATGTTGAACCCCGCGGAGTTCAACGCCATGGCGTTCATCATGTCCTCGCGAGGCACCACGGTGGGCACCACGGACTGCCGCACGGGCATGTTCAGCGCCCACGCCACCCCGCTGACCAGGCCGAAGGCGAGCAGGTGCCAGACCTGCAGCCAGCCCCCAATGATCACGATGCCGAAGATCAGCGTGGCCAGCAGTTGCGCCACCTGGGTGGAGAACATCAACCGCTTCTTGTCGTAGCGGTCGGCCATCACGCCGCCCACCGGCCCCAGGAAGAGCAGCGGCACGGAACGCGCACCGCTGGCCAGCCCCACCACGAACGATGAGCCGGTCAGGGCGAACGCCAGGTGGTTGATGGTGACCTGCTGGAGCCACAGACCGCTGGAGGAGAACAGCGTCCCGATCCAGAGCAGACGGTAATTGCGGTGGCGCAGCGAGCGGAAGGTGGAGATGCCCTGGCTCTCCGCCCGCGCGGTAGCGGCCACGGTCTCGTCGGCGGTGGGGAGGCGTGTCGGAGTCCGGGCGTCAGAGATGGCCGCGGCGGCGTCGGCGGTGGTCTGCTGCGGGTCCCGAGGGTCGATGGCGCGTGCCACCGTTGGGGCCTTTCGCGGACAGGGCGTCCCGCCCTGTCGAGAGCGATGCGAGGAACGGAAGGCTACCGGGGAGGAACCCTACCGTCAACGTGAGGGTGTGCGGGCATCGTGCAATTCGTCGCGCCCGGGGCAATGGTGGAGCAGGGGTAGACTGCGCTGACCCACGCGGCTCGCCCCCGGCTTGCCGGACGGGCGAGGGGGACCGGAGGCCACATGACCGTCGACCAGGAGACCTACGAGGCGCTGACGCGGGAGGACCAGGCGCACCTGCTGCATCCTCAGTTCTACGCGCCCGACCACCAGCAGCCGGTCATCTTCGAGTCCGGACAGGGTGTCTGGCTCACGGACATCCAGGGGCGCCGCTACATCGATGGGCTGGCGTCGCTGTGGAACGTGGCCGTAGGCCACGGGCGGGCGGAACTGGCGGACGCGGCGGCGGAGCAGATCCGGAAGGTCGCGTTCACCAACAACTACACCGGCTTCTCCAACGTGCCCGCCATCAAGCTCGCCTCCAAGGTGGCGGGCCTGGCGTACGACAACATGGTCGGCGTGTTCTTCACGAACTCCGGCTCGGAGTCCAACGAGGGGGCGCTGAAGACGGCCCGGTTCTACTGGAACCTGCAGGGGCGGCCGGAGAAGGTGAAGCTGATCGCCCGCGAGCGCTCCTACCACGGGGGCACGCTGGCCACGTCCTCCATGACCGGGCTGCCGCCGTTCTGGAAGTACTTCGGGCCGCTGGTGCCGGAGATCGTGCACACCCGCAAGCCGGACAACCTGGAGTGCGACTGCGAGCCGAACACGGATGGAGAGTGCGCCCACTGGATTGAGGACGCCATCCTTCGGGAGGGCCCGGACACGGTGGCGGCGATCATCTGCGAGCCGGTGAAGGGCGCCGGCGGCGTCTGGATCCCCTCCGAGGAGTACTTCGCGCGCGTCCGTGAGATCTGCGACCGCTACGAGGTGCTGCTGATCGCCGACGAGGTGATCACGGGCTTCGGCCGGACG
>CAYTRA010000286.1:0-3736 GCA_964439675.1 uncultured Dehalococcoidaceae bacterium | reverse complement strand
CGGTGGGTAGCCGTAGACACGGTGCACATCTGCATCGATGACGCGCGCGTGGTGCGGCTGTAGGAGCGCCTGCCGCTATCACCGCCGTGTTCCGGTACGCCTCGGCGGGGCCCAGCGTCGAGGCCGCCGCGGCCCGGCGCGGGTATCCTCGGAAGGCTGTGCGAGGAGCGAGCTGAGCGACCAGCCGACAGACGCCCGCGACGACGAGCCGATCCGCAAGGAGGGGCCGGTCACGCAGCCTCCCGTGAAGTGGGAGGGGCTGTTCCCGAAGAAGCACCCGCTGGTGGTGGTGAACACGGGCGACGGCAAGGGCAAGACCACGGCCGCCCTGGGCGTGACCATGCGGGCGTGGGGGCGCGGCTGGAAGATCTGCTGGCTGCAGTTCATCAAGAAGAAGGACTCACACTACGGCGAGACCTACGCCGCCGAGCGCATGGGCATCGAAATGCACGCGCTGGGCGATGGCTTCACCTGGCTCTCCGAGAACATCGAGCACGACATCGCGCTGGCCAAGGAGGCGTGGGACCTGGCGCGCGAGAAGATCATGTCGGAGCAGTTCGATCTGGTTGTGCTGGACGAGATCACGTACCCCATCACCTACAAGTGGCTGGACGTGGACGTGGTGATCGAGACGCTCAAGGACCGCCCGAAGGACGTGGACATCATCATCACCGGCCGCGACGCCCACCCCGCGCTGGTGGAGTTCGCCGACACCGTGACCGAGATGACCGAGGTCAAGCACGCCTTCCAGTCCGGCATCAAGGCCCAGCCCGGCATCGACTACTAGTCCGCCAGCACCGAGGGTGTTCGTGCGCTAGCCTCGCGCGATGCGGGACGGTGAGCGTGGTTCGCCCTGGGAGGTCTTCCTGGTCGCGTTGCGGCTGGGCCTCACCTCGTTCGGCGGGCCCGTCGCGCACCTGGGGTACTTCCGCGAGGAGTACGTGGTCCGCCGCAGATGGCTGGACGACCAGCGCTTCGCGGATCTGCTGGCGCTGACGAACTTCCTGCCGGGCCCGGCGAGCAGCCAGACCGGCATCGCGATCGGCACGCTGCGCGCGGGCTACCTGGGCGGTCTCTGCGCGTGGCTCGGCTTCACGCTCCCGTCCGCGGTGGCCCTCGTGCTGTTCGCGATGGTCATCCAGGACGTGAACGTCGCTGAGGCAGGCTGGCTACACGGCCTGAAGATCGCCGCTGTAGCGGTGGTGGCGCAGGCAGTCTGGGCCATGTCCCGCAACCTGGCACCCGACCGCGAGCGCGCCACGATCGCCGTCGCCTCGGCGGTGCTCGTGCTGATGGCGGCCACGCCCGCCACGCAGGTGCTCGTCATCGTCCTCGGCGCCCTCGCTGGCTGGGCGATCTATCGAGGCGCGCCGTCTGGCGAGGTCCGTGCCCCCTCGACGATATCGAGGCGCGCCGGCGCTGCCTGGCTGGCAGCGTTCGCGCTGCTGCTGGTGGTGCTCCCCCTCGTCCGAGGCGTCGTCGAGGGCCAGGTGCTGGAGATCGTGGACGCGTTCTACCGCACGGGGTCGCTTGTGTTCGGGGGCGGACACGTCGTGCTCCCGCTCATCGAGCGCGAGGTGGTGCCGCCGGGGTGGATCACAGAGTCGGACTTCCTCGCCGGATACGGAGCCGCGCAGGCAGTGCCCGGGCCGCTGTTTACGTTCTCGGCCTACCTCGGCGCGGCGTTCGGGCCGGAACCGAACGGCCCGCTGGGCGCGGCCATCGCGCTCGTCTCCGTGTTCCTGCCGTCCTTCCTGCTGGTCTGGGGCGCCGCGCCGTTCTGGGAACGCCTGCGAGGCGTGCCGGCGGTGCAGGGCGGACTCAAGGGCATCGGCGCGGCCGTCGTGGGCATCCTCGCCGCCGCGCTGTACGACCCCGTCTGGACGAGCGCCATCTTCGAGCCGAAGGACCTGGCGCTCGCCCTCGTGGCCTTCGGGCTGCTCGCGGCGTGGCGTCTGCCGCCGTGGCTGGTGGTGCTGGTGGCCGCTGCCGGCGGCGAAGTCATCGCGCGCCTGTAGCGCCTACGCCGAGGTCGCGGATCCGAGGCGGACGGCGCGCCAGCCTCGCGTCACGGCCCTCGGCTGCCATGTGCCGGCCTTGATCTCGCGGCCGGCGAAGGCGAGCCCGCCGAGGGCGAACAGGGCGGCGGCGCCGGCCAGCAGCACCAGTTGGTGCCACCACACCACGCCGTCCGTCAGCACCCGAGAAGCGTCCGAATACCAGTACGGGTTCACGCGCTCCGTCCACGCCAGCGCCTCGACGGTCTGCGCGAACGACGCGAGGAGGTACACGGCAATCACGACGGCGGCGAGGATCCCGGCCGCCATCGCTCGACTCGGCGCCACCGCCCCCACCAGCATCGCGAGCCCTCCGAAGAAGGCCAGTACCGGCAGCACCGCGAATGTCGCCAGCATCACCTCCAGCAACGAGACGCCCTCTAAGTCCACGAAGGGGACACTGACGAGCCAGCCGAGGACGTTGACGACACAGATCAGGACCGCACCCAGTAGGAGCGCCACCGCACGCGAGGCGAAGAGGCGCGTACGGCTGATCGGCTGCGCGAGCAGCACCTCCAGGGTGCCGCGGCCCTCGTCGCCCGCGAGCATGCCGGTACCAGCGACCACGGCGTAGATGAGCATGATCACCGGGGCCAGGGAGAAGTACTCGGTGGTCAGGAAGCCGGCCGGACTGCTGAGATCCGCGCCCTCACCACCGAAGAACTGCAGGAACTCCTCCGGGTACTGTGCGTCGTCGAGGAAGTCCCGGAACGTCGGGTAGAGCAGCACGATGAGCGCCGCGTACGCCGCGAGGCCCACGCCGTACCAGGTGATGTGCCAGCGGAGGGCACGGAGCGACCGGCGGACGATGGCGACGTTCATGCGTCCTCTGTCCGCTCGTCTACCTGGTCGTCCTCAGTGCGGTAGTAGCCGACGAACAACTCCTCCAGCGTGGGCTGCCGCACCGTCAGGTCCTGCACTGCGTACCCGGCGAGGAACTTGACCACCGCATCCACGCCATCGTGCGCCTCCAGGGTTGCTCGCTGGCCGTCGCGCTCGACCACCTCCACGGAGGCGGGCAGCGCGGCAAAGGCGTCCGCCGCCGGCATCTGCTCGAAGCGCACCTCGATGCGACGGGGCGCGAGCCGCCGCTGCTCCGCGAGGTCGAACACGTCCACGATGAGGCCCTCCCGCACGATCGCCGCCCGCGTACAGAGCGCCTCCACCTCCGCGAGGATGTGCGAGGAGAAGAAGACCGTGCGGCCGTCCGCCGCTACCTCTCGCAAGACCGCCTCCACCTCCTCCTGGATGAGCGGGTCCAGGCCCGTGGTCGGCTCGTCCATGATCACGAGCGGCGGCTGGTGCATCAGCGCCAGGATCAGCCCGACCTTCTGCCGGTTCCCGCTCGAGAGCGCTGACACCGTGCGACGGGTGTCCAGGTCGAAGCGCTCCACGAGGGAGTCGACATACGCACGGTCAGGAGGGACACCTCGGACGGCGGAGAAGTAGGCGAACACATCCGCGGCCGTCATGCCGGAAGGCATCTCCGGGTCGCTGGGCAGGTAGCCGATGCGTCGGCGTGCCTCGACGGACTGGCGCTGGGTATCCATTCCGAAGACGTGGGCCGAGCCGGAGGTGGGGCGGATCAGGTCCAGGATGATGCGGATGGCGGTGCTCTTCCCGGCGCCGTTGGGGCCGAGGAAGCCGAAGATCTCGCCCGGGCGGACCTGCAGGTCCAC
>CAYTRA010000285.1:0-3766 GCA_964439675.1 uncultured Dehalococcoidaceae bacterium | reverse complement strand
GTGGATCGGGGCGGGGCCCGTCCGCCCTTCGACAGGCTCAGGACGAACGGGTTTGTGGTGGGGCGCCTTCTTCGTAAGGCACCAGGCTCCAGTTCCCGTCCCGCCTTCGGCGGGCTCCTTCGACAGGCTCAGGACGAGCGGGAACTGAAGCCGGTCGGACGCGAGGGCATTGGCGCGTCCAGCGATGGCAGTGCGGTGATCGGGCGCAGCACGCTGCGCCCCTACGAGAAGGCAGAAGAGCGCGGTTAGAAGCGGACTGCTGGCCAGGGGGTGGCGAGGCGGAGGGCGGCCGGGCCCTGGATGATGCGGACTTCGTCGTAGATGACGTGGGTGGGCTGGCCGTAGATGCCCCACTTTGTGTAGACGGTGCGGCCCTCGGCGAGGGTGCGGCCCTGGTACTCGCGGACCAGGTGCTGGTTCAGGTAGATGCGGAAGAAGCCGTCGTCGTCGCGGGTCCACTTCACGTGGAAGGCGAAGTCGTACCAGCGGCCGACCTCGAAGGGGCGCGACCAGAGGTACTCGAAGGACTCGTCGGCTCGCTTGTGGCGGACGAAGAAGCGCTCTGACTCCTCGTGGATGTGGAGCGAGAAGACGGGGGAGCCCCGGCCTTCGTGGAACTGGAAGATGATGCGGTCGTCGAAGGTGCGGTTGCGGCCCTGGTCCCAGTCCTCCGGGAGGTAGAACGAGGCGGAGTACCAGTACTCCACGTCCTGTTCGGCGTAGAACTCGCTCTGCCACTCCGCCCGGTACCCCAGGTCGTTGCGGTACTCCGGGTCCTCCGGCCGCAGGATCGACTCGCCCGCGTACTCGCCGAGGCGTGCCGTCTCGGTGGTGGTGCGCAGTCCGTCTTCGTCGGACGCCTGGCCGAGTTCGGCGATCACCGAGGGGCTGTCCGAGCCTCCTCCGGTTGCGGCCCCGTTGCCGTCGTCTGAGTCGTCGTCGCCCTCGCCGCCCTCGCCGTTCTCGGTGTGGGAGGGTTCGTAGGTGACGTGGCGGAGGACGAAGGCGGTGATCTCGCGGGGCAGGTCGTCCGGGTCGAGGTCGGCGGTCAGCGGGGGGCGGGCCGTGGGTGTCGATGCCCTCGACGTGGCGGTTGCGGTGGGTGTGGGGTCGTCGCGGGCGGACTCGCGCAGGCGGTCGTCGCTGCAGGCGAGGACGACGAGGGCGATCGAGGCGAGCGCGAGTGCGCGGCCTGCGCGCCGGGGAACCGTGCCAACCGCCGTACCCATCGCCGCAGGGTACGCGCGCGGGTGTGTCCTTGGCCTGTTGCAAATGTGCGGCACGTGAGCCGGGACGCAGGAAGGGGACGGCTTGCGCCGTCCCCTTCCGTCGTTCGACCTCGAAGGGTCGGTGCGGTGCGTGACCTACGGGGTCACGTCGCCCAGGCGGTTCGCGCCCTCCGCGATGCGGATCTCGTCGAAGTAGAGCTTCGTCGGCTGGCCGTAGATGCCCCACTTGCTGTAGGTGAAGTTGCGAACCATCAGCGTGCGGCCCTTGTACGAAGCCTCCCGCTCACCGTTCACGTAGACTTCGAAGAGTCCATCGCGGCCCTGCGACCACTTGGCGTGGAAGGCGATGTCGTACCAGCGGTCCGTGGAGAAGGACCAGCGAGCGATCTCCTCGAAGGACTGCTTGCCACCGGTGCTGGTCTTGTGGCGGACGAAGAGTTGCTGGCGCGCCGCGTCAATGTGGAGGCTCCACATGGGCGAGCCCTCGTCCGTGTACTGGAAGATGATGCGGTCGTTCCAGGTCCCGTTGCGCCCCTGGTTGTAGTCCTTCGGGAAGTAGAAGGAGATGCCCTGCCAGCGCTCCGTGCCGGCGTACACGTGGTCGTGGGCGTGCCACTCCGCGCGGTAGCCGCCGGCGTGCCACTTGGGGTCGCCGGGCTTCAGAAGGGCCATGCCGGCCTTCTCACCGGAGCGGGCCACGGGGGCGTCGCCCAGGGCGTGCCGGGTCGCGGTGTGCGGCTCTTCCTTGCCTCGACCGCCCTCGTAGGTCACGTGTCGATCCAGGCCGGCGCCGGACTTGACCGGCGGCGCGACCGCGGCCGGCTTGGAGGCGGACGGCGTGGCCGTGGGCTTCGGCGCCGCGGCCGCCGGCGTGGCCGTGGCGGCCGGGCCACCGGCTGATGGCACGCTGGCCGGCGTCGAGGGCGACTGCGGCTCGATGGGGGTGACGGGGTTCACGGGAGCGTCCGCGTACGAGCGGCGCATCCACACGATGCTGGTCTTGGAGAGCGACGCCGCCGTGGGCAGCGTGTTCGCGTAGTCAGGCGCTCCGACGACGTACGAGCGGAACTCCTGCACGGCGGGGTCGAAGAAGAGCACGGACGCCACGCTGAACGGCTGCGCCTGGATCAGTTCCTGCACCGTGGCGTTGCCCGCCACGCCGACCGTCAGGCCGCCGGGCTTCGGCGCCTTCAGCGGGCGAGCGCCGGTGTCCGGCACCTTGCTGGCGAGCGACTGGTTGACCCACTGGACCGCGACCTCGCGCTGGCCCTCCGGCAGGCGCATCCAGATGACCTGGTCTGGCTGCAGGGACCGGGTGAAGGGCTCATTGACGTACCGGGGCGCGCCCGGGACGTACGTGACGAACGACTGGTCTTCCAGGAGGAAGGCGCTCAGCGTCTCCACCGGGAACGGCACGGACTGGAGGAGGGCCTCCGGCTGCGTGGTGCCCGCGACGACGAGCACCATGTCACCCTGCGCCTTTTGAGAGGCCGATGGCGACGGCGCAGCGTCTACCAGGGCCTGGCTGGCGATGATGACCGCCAGAGCGATGGCTGCGGCGGCTACCCCCGTCGCGAACCGTGCTGGGATTTGAAGCACTTGCAAGTGGTTGCGTCCCTTTCGTGAGAGCAAGGCACACCGCGGGCGCGCACGAGAGTGCGCACTGTTTAGACCCGGCCGGACATGGCTTGAGGGAAGAGCGGCCGGTGGTGGCGGATGTGTGCCTTCCTGCTACCCGCCCATTGCTGGCACTGAGGAACCGAGGGGCTCGGGTCAGTGCTGGCTTCCACTTCGCCGCCCGCGAGGAGGAGAACCGTTATGCGAGAGATAGTGGCACGGGGCGCGATGTAATGGAAACTCAAGATCGGGCGGAAATAGGACGAAAGTGTGAGAACGCGTAAGACTCTGAGCGTGCCCATGGGCCTCTACAGACTTCTGAGGGCTTGTGAGAAATGACACTAGGTGCGGCGTCCGCTATTCATAGCCGCTTCGGCTCCCCCAATTCGATCTGTCCACGCCGCGACTCCGAGTCGTCGCCCGACCGATCGAGGGCGTCGGCGGCACGCTACGATCGGCGGCATGGCGACGAACCCGCTGAACCCGGAAGCCCCGTCTCGGCTTGAGATTGAATACTGCGCGCAGTGTGGCTTCCTGCCTCGCGCGGTGTGGCTGGCTCAGGAGTTGCTGACCACCTTCAGCCTGGAGTTGCGGGAGGTGGCGCTGGTCCCTGGCAAGGGCGGCATCCTGGAGGTCCGGGTGGACGGCCAGGTGGTCTACAACCGTCGAGAATCGGCCGAGGACGGCGAGGGCTTCGTTGACCCGAAGGTCCTGAAACGACGGGTCCGGGATCTGGTGGCGCCGGGACGTTCGCTGGGGCACTCGGAGCGCTGAGGGCTTCCGCAGGTTCGGCTGTTTTTCTGCGTGACGTTTTGGGGTGGATTGGGAGTCCGTAGGCCGGCTGGCGCCGGCACCCCCCACCCCAGCCCTCCCCCTCAAGGGGGGAGGGGACAGAACGGGGTGGGCCTCGATGGGGCGGG
>CAYTRA010000284.1:0-3774 GCA_964439675.1 uncultured Dehalococcoidaceae bacterium | reverse complement strand
ACGCGGCTGTAGATCTCGCCCGGCTCCGGCCGCAGGGCCAGCGGGATGTCGTTCTTGTGCGGCCCGGGCGGGATCTGCTCCACCGCCTGCTTGATGATGCGGACGGACTGCTTCACTTCCTCCATGCGCACCATGAAGCGGTCGTACACGTCGCCGACCTTGCCCACGGGGATGTCGAAGTCGAAGCGGTCGTAGACGCAGTAGGGCTCCGCCTTACGCAGGTCCCACGGCACGCCGGAGCCCCGCAGCGCCGGGCCGGTGAGCGAGGCGTTGATGGCGTCCTCCGGCGAGATGATCCCCACATTGCGCGTGCGCGCCAGGAAGATCTCGTTGTCGGTCAGCAACTGGGCGTACTCGTCCGTGCGGTCCGGCAGTTCGTCCAGTAGTTCCTGCAGCGCCGGCCAGAACTCCGCCGGCGGCTCGAAGGAGACGCCGCCGATGCGCATGTAGTTCGTGGTCAGACGCGCGCCGCACGTCATCTCGAACAGGTCCAGGATCTTCTCGCGCTCCCTGAACAGGTAGAGCAGCGGCGTCTGCCATGCCCCCGCGTCCGAGATCAGCGTGCCATTGGCCATGGCGTGGCTGGCGATGCGCTGGAGTTCGCTGAAGATGACGCGCAGGTACTCCGCGCGTTCCGGCGACTCCACGCCCGTGAGGCGCTCGGCGGCGATCGCGAGTCCCAGGTTGCCGGTCATGGCTGCCAGGTAGTCCGCGCGGTCTGTGAACGGGATGTTCTGCGTGTAGGTGCGCTCCTCCGCCAGCTTCTCCATGGAGCGGTGGAGATAACCCACGATCATGTCCAGGTCGCGAATGATCTCGCCGTCCATGACCACGCGCAGGCGGAACACCCCGTGCGTGGAGGGGTGCTGCGGGCCGATGTTCAGGACGAACGGCTCGCTGGCGGCGCCGGTGAGTCCCGCGTCTGTCGTCATCTCAGTGCCCCTGCCCGGTCGTGGGCCCGGTGGTGGGAGCGCTGCCAGAGGTCATGCCGGGCTGCGGCGTGATGCGCGGCACCAGGTTGTCCTCGTTGATTGGCCGCACCGGCTCGTCCTTGTCCTCGTACGGGAAGCGGCCCAGGCCCGGCACGTGGTCGCCCACCATGCCCATCCAGTCCTTGCGGAGCGGGTGGCCCGGGAAGCCCTCCCAGAGGAGCAGCCGGCGCAGGTCCGGGTGGTTCAGGAAGCGGATGCCCATCAGGTCGTAGACCTCGCGCTCCTGCAGGATCGCGCCCTTGTAGACGGGGTAGACGCTTGGGATGACCGGATCCGCGTGTTCGTACACCAGGGCCTTCACCGCGATCTGGTGGTTCAGGTCCAGCGACTGCAGGTGGTAGACCACCTCGAAGTGGTCGTAGCGGTCCACGGCGGTCAGGTTGCTCAACTGCGCGGCGTCGAACTCCTCCGAGTCGTGCAGCCAGCGCAGGGCCTCCTCTACGCGGTCCGCGGCCACCTCCACCCACTCGTCCGTGACGGCCACGACGATGCCGGGGAGCGCCCGCTCCAGGGCCTCCGCGACGGGCTGCGCAAGCAACTGTCGAGGTCCGCGCGCCAAGGCTAGCGCCACTCCAGGGCGCGCTTGCGCCACGCATAGGCCAGGCCGAAGGCGAGAATGCCCATGAACAGGGCGGCCTTCACCAGCGTGCCCAGGGGCATGGTGGCGTGCTCCACCGCCCACGGGTAGAGGAAGATGACCTCCACGTCGAAGATGACGAATCCCAGCGCGAACAGGTAATAGCGCGCGTTGAACTGGCCCCAGGACGTGCCCTCTGACTCCACGCCGCACTCGTAGGTGGCGTTCTTGATCGGGTCAGGGTTGGTGGGGCGGATGCGCAACCGGTAGAAGAGGTAGGAGAGGCCCAGCGGCAGCATGGGGAACGCGATCCCCAGCGCCAGCAGGATCGCGACGCGCCCGAAGAGATCCGGGATCACTCACGCGTCCTTCCCGCACCCGCCGTCAGCACAGTCCGAAGGTCGCCGTCCGGGACGGCTATCTAGAGGCCCGGAACGTAGCACCCGCCCGTATGAGGTGCAATGAACATCGCGATGGCGCCCCAGGAGCCGCCCGGCCGCGCCGCATCGAGGCCACCTCGAAGGGTCGAGGGCCCTCACGACGGACGCAATGTTGACCGTGTGCGCGGGCCGTCGGTAGAGTGCGCGCGGTCGCGACCGGGCGCGCGAACCGGCTCTCCAGGCTCTCCACCCCGTCGAAGCCGCGTCATGCAGCGGCCTCGACCCGTTGCGAAGCCACCCGGGGAAGCGCGCCGCGCCCCTTGTCCGGCCATCGGTAAACCGCAAAGAAGAAGGAGCGGACGTTGGCCGACTACAAGAAGCCGATTCCGGATCCGGACCCGTATACCACGGGCCCGTTCTGGGACGGGGCGAAGCAGGGCAAGCTGGTGCTGCCCCGCTGCACTGACTGCAACCGGGCGCATTTCTACCCCCGCATCATCTGCCCGTTCTGCCACTCCACCGCCATCGAGTGGTTCGAGGCGTCCGGCGAGGGCTGGATCCACACCTTCGCCGTCCAGCACCGCGCCTTCGGCGGCTGGGCGGACGAGGTCCCCTTCGTCACGGCCTACATCGACCTCAAGGAGGGTGACCGTATGTTCACCGTCCTGCGGGGCGTGGACGGCAACAAGCCGGAGGAGATCAAGATCGGCGCGCCGGTCAAGGTCGAGTTCGAGGCAGCAACCGATGACGTCCACATCCCGTTCTGGCGGGTCGTGGGCTAAGGCGAGCGGAAAGGACTGACCATGCCGACCAATCCGAGCATGTCCGCCGCCATTGTCGGCGCGGCTGAATCCAACAAGATCGGCTACATCGAGGAGGGGACGACCAACAACATCCTCTTCATCGAGGCCATCAAGAACGTCTGCGACCAGGTGGGCATCCGCCCCTCCGACATCGAGGGCATCGCGGCGCCGAACGCGGCGAACTTCCTGGCGGAGTACCTGGGCATCCACCCCAAGTGGATCGACACCACCTCCGTGGGTGGCTGCTCCTTCCAGATGCAGGTCCACCACGCCATGGCCGCCATCAACGCGGGCATCATCGACATCGCGGTGGTGGCCCACGGCGAGTCCGGCTACTCGGCGCGCAAGAACAACGGCAAGGGCCGCGGCGGCCGGGGGCCCGGCGACCCGTGGGCGCCGTCCTCCATGTTCGAGGCGCCGTACGGCACCTCCGGCGCGCCCAGCAACTACTCGCACGCCATGACGCGGCACATGCACCGGTGGGGCAGCACGAAGGAAGACTTCGCGCAGATCGCCGTCACCACGCGCGACTGGGCCACGCTGAACCCTCGAGCGGTCATGCACTCGAAGGACACGCACCCGGCGGGCGGGCCGATCTCGGTCCAGGACGTGCTGGACAGCCGCCTGATCTCGTGGCCGCTGAACCTGCTGGACTGCTGCCTCGTCACCGACCACGGCGGCGCGGTGATCGTGGCCTCCGCGGAGCGCGCCCGGTCCTTCCGCACCCCGCCGGTGTGGATCGCCGGCGCCGGCGAGAACCAGAGCCACACCTCCATGCTGGAGATGGGCGACTTCACCGCCACGTCGGCGTACGCCTCCGGCCACGCCGCCTACACCATGGCCGGCATGGGCCCGTCCGAGATGGAACTGGCGATGATCTACGACTCGTTCACGATCACCGCGGCCATCACGGCGGAGATGCTGGGCCTGACCCCGCGCGGCGAGGGCCCCAGCCTGTGGGAGGGCGGCAAGGCCGGCCCGGGCGGCTCCGGCATCCCGGTCAACACCAACGGTGGCGGCCT
>CAYTRA010000283.1:0-3793 GCA_964439675.1 uncultured Dehalococcoidaceae bacterium | reverse complement strand
ATGAACCCGGAGAACCGCGTCCTCCTGCGCGTGGAAGTGCACGATGGCGAACTGGCGGACGAGCTCTTCAACACCCTGATGGGTGACGACGTCGCCCCCCGCAAAAAGTTCATCACCACCCACGCCCTCGAGGCGACACTGGACGTCTAGCCGGTGCCCACCCTCCCCGCTCCGCCTCTGACCCCCTCCCCCCTTGAGGGGGAGGGTTGGGGTGGGGGGGTGCTCCGCAGCGCCCTCCTCGCGAAAGACGATCTCCGAGGGGACGCCCCCCTCCGATGATTCAGCAGCCCCCCACCTGGCCCCAGCGCTTCTTCGTCGAGTTCGACCCCGAACCCGACCCGCCCAGCCCCGTGCAGTTCACGGACGACCCCGCCATCGTCCTGTTCTTCATCTCGTGGGCCTACAGCGCCGAGATGGGCGCCGCCCACGAACTGGCCCAGGCCGCCAGCCACCTCAGGCGGCAACTGAAGGTGGACCTGAAACCGGTCTACAAGTACGCCGACCGCAACGTCGATACGCCCCAGGACCGCATGGAACTCGAACGCTCCTGGCAGCCCGCGGCCGACCTCGCGCGCTGCGCCATCGAGGTCGCCCAGCACTGGGAGCACCCGGACCCAACCCTCGCCCCACTCATCGAGGGCTATGCCCACCTGGCCCCGCGCCTCCGCGAACTGGCGGCGATGTGCGACTGGGCCGTGCAGCAGCACGGCCCAGAGGCACGCGTCCGCATGTCCTTCGACCTCGAGAACACGGAGCAGCACACCCCGCGCCCGCCGGGCTACTAGCCGACGGCGAGGGATCGAGGGCTCTCCAGCGGCTACTCGGCCAGCGTGAACTCCACCTGCGGGCCGGCGCCCTGCGACACGGCTTCGAGCGTGCCCTCACAGCCGTACCACATGACCACGATCGCGCCGTCCTGCGCCACGTGGGCGCGCACTGCCTCCGGGAACGCGTCCGGCGCGGTCAGTTCGTACACCACCCAGTACGCCCCGTGTGGGAAGTTCGCCGACTGCGACGGCTGCGAGGGCGCCTCGTAGATCGAGTGCAGCACGGGCGCCTGGCCGAGGAACGCGCGCAGCGGTTGTTCCGGGCTACGGGCGTAGGTGCCGTGGCAGTAGGCGCTGGGGAAGACGTGGACCTGCGCGCCGTCCACTTCGCCGTTCTTCGGGTCGCACTCAACCGTGCCGACGTCCATCTGCTGCGTCGCGCAGGCCACCGTCGGCGTGTCCTGCATCGCCCGGCTCGCGTCCTCGAACAGCGCGCCGTAGTCGTACGTGGCGACCGAGGCCAGTGTGGCGTCGAGGGCCTCGATGCCGGTTTGCGGAACGGCTGGCGCTGCCGTCGGCTCGTCCCACGTCCCGGCCACCAGTGACGTCTCATACCCCGGGTGGTCGAACATCTCCTCGATGCCACCGAAGCACACGAGGGACGTGCGGCGGATCTTGCCCTCGAATAGTTCGAGGTAGACCGCGATGTCGGTCTCGCCGCTCTGGTCGATCGCGGAGTGGAACACCACCAGCGTGTCCACGGGCGGCAGGTCGCCGCGGTCGCCCGTCGAGGTGACGTCGAACACGCCCCATGCTCCCCGGGCGCGGCCGGCGAACTCACCGAGGACTCCACTCGCCTCGTGCCGCCAGCCGCCCTCGCAGGCGGACACCGGCAGCACGAGGTAGGTCGTCCCCTCGGCGTCGCCGCCCTCGCACTTCGGGGGGCCACCCATCCCCATCGCCGTGGTGCAGCCGATCTCCGTGTACTCCGTCATCGAGGCGAGCGCCGCGACATCGCGCTCCTCCACCGCCTCGATGATCGCGTCCACCTCGGGATCTCCGGTGCGGCGTTCGACGTCCGGGGTCGCGGTCGGCTCGGGGGTAGCGGTGGGCGAGGCGGTGAGGGTCACCGTGGCGGAGGGGACGATCGGCGCCGTCCCGGAGGGCGACGCCGTGCCGCCCTCCCCACTCTCGCACGCCACGAGGGCAAGCGACGCCACGAGGACGATCGAGAGCAGAGACGGGCGCAGGCGCAGGGTCCGACGCATGGATGGCCTCCTGCGCCGATAACGCTGTGCGTGCCCCCTGAGTTCCCAGCGTTCCCGTGGGCTCGCGCTACTCGCTCGTCATCGCCTCGAACGGGCCGGCTAGGATCTCCAGGTCCTGGTCGTTGTAGCGCACCAGTTCCTCCACCGGCGCCTGGCAGCCCTGCCAGTACGCGACGATCAGACCGTCCGCGTCCACGTGGAGGCGCATGCCGACCTCGCCGCCCGCGGCCTCGCGGTGGAAGACCAGGTAGGACTCCGGCTGCGGCCACTCGTTCGCCTCGAAGCCGGCCTCGGTGACGGCGTACAGACCCCGCGCCTCGTCCACCACGCGCGACCACAACTCCTCCGGGTTGTCGGTCCACCCGCCCTCGCAGGTGACGACGGGGAACACCTCGTATGGCGTGCCCTGGTCGTCGCCCTCGTCACATTGAGGCGGACCGCCGGCTCCCTGCTCCGTCGTGCAGGGCACGGCCTGCGTGAGGGTGCGGTCCACCAGTTCGTCCACGTCGTCCCGCGCCACCGCCTGCACGATCGCGTCGAGTTCCGGATCGCCTGTCTCGCCGCCGACGGCCGGCGTCCCGGTCGCCGTGCCCTCCGTCGAGGTCGCAGTTGGCGAGGACGTCTCGGCTGCCGTCCCTGTCGCGGTCTGGGTCGTCGTCCCGGTTTGCGTCGCCACCGGTGTCGTCGTGGCGGTCTCATCGCCGCCGTCGTCGTCCGTGCACGCGCCGATGGTCAGGAGGGCCACCAGCGCCGCGAGGCCGACCAGCGGGGCCGCGAGTCGTCTCGACAGGGGACGAGGATGTGGGGAGGGGTTCATAAGCATCGTCCTTCTCGCCCGAACCCCGTACTTCCACCGTAACGCACGCGCCGCCCGTGCCACGCTCCACGCGTTGAGCCATCCGGATGCCGGTGCGACGATGCCCGTCGTGACTACATCGCCTCCTCTCGCATCGCAGGCTGCCCGCGCCCTCGAGTACGAGCGCTGGGTGGGCGGTTCGTCCCCCACCGCTGCGGGCTTCCGCTGGATGATGGGGGCCGGCCAGTGGGCGATGAACGCCCCGCTCTACCGGCTGCCCACCAACCTCAAGCTGGACGCGGCCACGAGGCTCCTGGACCTCGGCAGCGGACGAGGCGCCATCCTCCGCAACCTGGACGACCAGTTACAGTGCGAGCGTCCGCCCGTCGGCCTGGACGCCTCACGCGAGATGCTCCGTCTGGCACAGCGCGACGAGTCCAACCCGAGGCGGGCCGCCGGCCTGGTGCAGGCCACCGCCTCCGTGCTCCCGTTCCGGGACGGCTCGTTCAACCTCGTGCTGTGTGGCCACCTCGTCCGCAACATGGACGACGTGGAGGTGCTGGGCCTGCTCTCGGAGGTCCATCGCGTCCTGGAACCCGGAGGCCTCGCGCTGGTCTGGGAGTTCGGCCCCACCGGCAACCCGCGCATGGACGCCTGGAACGCGCGCGTGGTCTCCTCGGGCGATCGACCTCCTCGACTGCGTTCGGAGCGCACTCTGAAGCGTCTCGCCACGGACGCCGGCTTCACGTTCGTCCGAGAGGCCGACCTGCGCCCCTTCCTCCTCCCCCCGATCCCCCGCTCCTCCATCCTCATCGGTCGCCCACCCGAGGGGTAGCCGACACCCATGGCCATACCGATGGCCTGGTGGGGTTCCGCTCGCCCTGAGCCGGTCGAAGGGGCCGGCCAAAGGCCGGACGGAACCCGAGGCGTAGCCGACACACAGGCCCCCGCTGATGGCCTAG
>CAYTRA010000282.1:0-3820 GCA_964439675.1 uncultured Dehalococcoidaceae bacterium | reverse complement strand
TCACCGGTCGTGACCCCGTCCCCCCGTTCGTGAACCGCTTCGTCCGCCCCCTCAGAGAGGCTGCCGTCCTCGACCTCCTCGAGGGCGAGACGGCTCTCACGCCGCACCTCACCGCCATCGAGACCCCGGGCCACACCCCCGGACACATGAGCCTGCTCATCGCCTCGGCGGGAGAGCGGACCGTCATCACCGGCGACGTCCTCACCAGCCCCATCTCCGTCTCTCGTCCGGACATCCCCTTTGGCTCCGACTTCGACCTGGAGCAGGGCATCCAGACCCGCCACACCCTTCTCGACCGCATCGAAGCCGAGGGCATGCGCGTCATCGCCGGCCACCTCGCCGCCCCCGGTTTCGGCGAGGTGGTTCGCCTGGAGGGCCAGCGCTGGTGGCGGGCGTTGTGAGGTGTCACGCCGGGATTGAGGGCTAACCGGCGTCAGCAGCCGACCCGGCGTACGTCATCTTGTACAGCCGCGCGTACACGCCATCGAGGTCGAGCAACTCCTGGTGCGTGCCCTGCTCGACGATGCAGCCCTGGTCCAGCACCACGATCACGTCGGAGTCGCGGATCGTGGAGAGGCGGTGGGCGATCACGAACGAGGTGCGCCCGCGCAGCAGTTCCGCCAGTGCGCGCTGGATGATCTGCTCGGTCTGCGTGTCCACGTTCGCCGTCGCCTCGTCGAGCACGAGGATCCGAGGGTCCGCGATGAGCGCTCGCGCGAACGAGATGAGTTGCCGCTGGCCGATGCTGAGGTTGTGCGCGCGTTCGGCCAGGACGGTGTCGTAGCCCTCCGGCAGGCGCTCGATGAACTCGTCCGCGCCGAGGATCTGGCACGTACGCCTGATCTCCTCGTCGGTGGCGTCCAGCTTCCCGTAGCGGATGTTGTCCGCGATCGTGCCGGAGAACAGGAACGGCTCCTGCAGGACGATGCCCATCTGGTCGCGCAGGTCCGACTGCTTGATGTCCCGCACGTCCACGCCGTCGATCTTCAGCGAGCCTTCTGTCACATCGTAGAAGCGGGTCACGAGGTTGATCATGGTGCTCTTGCCGGCGCCGGTCTGGCCCACGAAGGCGACCGACTGGCCTGGCTCCACGTGCAGGTCGATGTTCCGCAACACCGGCCGGCCGGGCACGTACTCGAACGTCACGTCCTCGAAGTCCACGCGGCCCTGGATCCGGATGCCCTGCGCCTGGGGCGCGTCCACGACCTCCGGCTGCGTGTCCAGCACCTCGATGATGCGCTGGCCGCCGGCCATGGCGCGCTGGATCTGGGTGTACTGCATGACCAGCGCGCGGATCGGCTCGAAGAAGCGCTGCACGTACAGGACGAACGCCACCACCACGCCCACCGTCACGTCGCCCTGCGCGATGCGCACCCCGCCGAGGATGATGACCACCGCTGTCGAGAGGGCCACCGCGCCCTCCACCATCGGCATGACGATGGCGCTGAGACGGCCGGCCTCCACGGTGGCGTTGAAGTTCTGGCGGTTGATCTGCTCGAAGCGGCGCGCGTTCTCGTCCTCACGGCCCAGCGACTGGATGACACGCACGCCGGACACGTTCTCGTTGAGGGTGGTGTTCACCCCGGAGATCGCCTGCCGTACGCGCACGAAGGCCACCCGGGCGTGCTTCTGCCAGATCAGCATTCCCACCAGCAGCAGCGGCACGCTCACCATCGTCGCCGCGGTCAGCATCACGTCGCGGCTCAGCAGGATGGCCACCACGATGGCGATGGAGATCAACTCCGCGAGGATCTGGAGGCTGCCCGTCGTTAGCAGTTCCTGGAGCGACTGCACGTCGCCAGTGACGCGGGACATGATGCGCCCCACCTCGTGCCGGTCCATGAAGGAGAGCGACAGCCGCTGGATGTGCGCGAACATGTCGTTCCGCAGTTGCAGCAGCATGCGGTGACCAATGTACCCAGTCTGCGTCAGTTGGGCGTACTGGAACGCCCATCCGGCCACCACCAGCCCGCCGAGCCAGACGGCCCAGCGGTTCACGTCGTCGAGGTTCCCCGCCGCCGCCGCGTCCACCACGAACCCCACGATGAGCGGCTGGAACGCGTTGACCACCGCGAAGCCGATGACACTCACGAGGGCAATGACGCCGCGAGCCTTGTACGGCAGGAGGTACGTGCCCAGGCGCTTGACCACCTCGCCGTCGTAGACCTTGCCCAGGTCGTCGTCGCTCCAGCCGTCGTCGCCGCGTAGGCTCCGACGCATCTCGCCCATGCCGGGGGCGATGCGGCCACCGCCGCCCCAGCCCCCGCCACCCATGCCACCGCCGCCGCCGAACATCGACATCGAAGTCCCCCTACGCCCCGGTCATCGCGGGCGGCTCGCCGGAGCGCGCGCTCGGGGGGGGCGTCGAGGCGGCCTCGGCGCGTTGGTCTTGCAGGCGGATGAACGCCTCCTCCTGGTCCTTCAACTCCAGGTCGTAGATGCGCTTGTAGATCCCGTCTTGCTGCACGAGGTCCTCGTGCCTGCCGCGCTGCACGATGCGCCCTCGCTCCAGTACCAGCACCTGGTCCGCGTTGCGCACGGTGCGCAGCCGCTGGGCGATCACGAAGGTGGTGCGGCCCTCCATCAGGTCCTGCAACGCCTGCTGGATGAGGTACTCCGTCTCCATGTCCACGCTGGACGTGGAGTCGTCCAGGATGAGGATGGCCGGGTCCAGCAGCAGGGTGCGAGCGATGGAGATGCGCTGCTTCTGGCCGCCGGAGAGCGTCACGCCTCGTTCGCCCACCCACGTGTCGTAGCCGTCCGGCAGGGTGAGGATGAAGTCGTGGATGCGGGCCACCTTCGCGGCTTCCTCCACCTCCTCATCGGTCGCCTGCAGGCGGCCGTAGCGGATGTTCTCCCGGATCGTGTCGATGAACAGGAACACGTCCTGCTGCACGATGCCGATGGCGTCCCGCAGCGAGGCAATCGTCACGTCTCGCACGTCCTGCCCATCGAGGAGCACTCGACCGCTGGTCACGTCGTAGAAGCGCGGCATCAGGTTCACCAGCGACGACTTCCCGGAGCCCGTGGGGCCTACGAGGGCGACCACCTCGCCGGGGTGCGCCTCCAGCGTGACGCCGTCCAGCACCTTCGGCCCGCGCCGATAGCCGAACGAGACGTCCTCGAAGCGCACGTGGCCGGACACCCGTCCGAGGGGCGGCGCACCGGTCTTCTCCTGGACCGCGCTCTCGGCATCGAGGATCTCGAAGATGCGTTCGCCGGCGGAGGAGGTGCGGCTGAAGATGTTCACCATGAACCCCAGCATCCGCACGGGCTGCTGGAGGATCTGGACGTAGACCATGAACGTCGTCAGTTCGCCCGGGGTCAGGTTCCCCGCGACGATCTCGTGCGCGCCCACCACGGCGGTCACCACCAGGGCGGCGGCGTTGAGCGAGGTCATCAGGGGGTTGTTGAAGGCCTGGATCCGGTTGGTCTTGTAGGCCGTCTCGAAGAGCGAACGCGTGTCCTTCTGGAACTTCGCCTGCTCGTGCTGCTCGCGGTTGAAGGCCTTCACCACGCGCACGCCGGACAGCGCCTCCTGCAGCACGTTGCTCATCCGGCCCTGCGCGTCCTGCACCTCCGTCCACAGCGGCCGCAGGCGGCGGCTGAGGACGATCGAGATGATCGCGATCACCGGCATGAACGACCACGCCGCCAGGGCCAGCGTCATGCTGGAGCGCGCCATCATGAACAGCGCCAGGAACAGCAGCACCAGCAGGTACAGCAGCCGGACGACGCCCATGTTCACGAACATGCGCACCGCCTCCACGTCCTGCGTGGCGCGCGACATGATCTGACCGATCTGCGCCTCGTCGTGGTA
>CAYTRA010000281.1:0-3831 GCA_964439675.1 uncultured Dehalococcoidaceae bacterium | reverse complement strand
GGAGGCACCGGGACCTCGCGGTCCACGAGGATGACCTCGCACTCCTCGCCGGGTTCGATGGCGTCGATGTCCTCCGGGCAGATGGCGTAGGCGTTGGCGAGGGACACGCTCGTGAGGACGCCCGAGCCCTGGGGGCCGGTGAGGCGCACCTGCCAGTGCGTGCCGCCGTCCTCGACGGCGACCTGCTCCGCCACGCCGCGCGCGTAGAACCGACGCCCGTCGCTGTTCACGATGCGGTCGAGGGCGACCGCCCGCACGGTGGGCCTCCGCCAGGCTTCGGGGTCCGCTTGCAGGCGGCCGAGCATCTTGAACATGGCCGCCCGGCCGAAGAGTTCGAAGGTGACCATGGCGCTCACGGGGTTGCCGGGCAGGCCCAGGTGCGGCACCGTGCGGCCGTCCGGCGCGCGGAACGCCCCGAACGCGAGGGGTTTGCCGGGCTTCATGCGGATCGTCCAGAAGCCGATCTCGCCCTCCTGCGCCAGCACCGTCTTCACCACGTCGAAGTCGCCGCGCGAGACGCCGGCGCTCGTGACCAGCAGGTCGGCGCGCGCCAGCCCCTCGCGGATGCGGGCGGTGAGGGCGTCCACGGTGTCGCGCGCGACATCGAGGATGACGGGCTCGCCGCCGAAGGCGCGCACCTGGCTGGCGAGCGAGAAGGCGTTGGCGTCGTAGATCTTGCCGGGCTGCATCGGCTCGCCTGGGCGCAGCAGTTCGTCGCCCGTCGACAGCACGGCCACCACGGGGCGTCGATGGCAGCGCACCGCATCGAGGCCCAACGACGCCAGGACGCCAACCTGCGCCGGGCCGATCACCGTGCCGGCGCGCAGCACCAGTTCGCCCGCGGCCACGTCCTCGCCCGCGCGGCGGATGTTCGCGCCAGGCGTCGCCTCCACGTCGATGCGCACCTGATCGCGAGGGCGTTCCTGCCACGCGCCCGGGTCGCGAGCGGACTCGCGGGTGGTCCAGTCGTACTCGTCCGTCTCCTCGAAGGGGACGATGGTGTCGGCGCCGTCCGGGATGGGCGCGCCCGTCATGATGCGCACCGCCTCGCCCGGCCCCACCGAGCCCTCGAAGACGTTGCCCGCCGCCAGGTAGCCGATGACCCGCAGGGTTCGAGTTGTCTCGTACGTGGCGCCGGCCGTGTCCTCGCTGCGGACGGCGTAGCCGTCCATGCCCGTGTTCGCCAGCGGCGGGATGTCGAATCCCGACCGCACGTCCTCGGCGAGCGTCAGTCCGAGGGCGTCCAGCAGCGGCACGTCCGCCGCCGGCAGCACCTCGAACCGTTCGAGGATGCGCTCGCGCGCCTCCTCCACGGAGATCATGTCCGCCGGCAGAATGCTGCGCGTGTTGCTGGTGGTGGCCGAGTAGGTGTGCTCGTGCTGCTGCTGCGCCATGCCGCGAGTCTACCCCGCCCGCCGCACCCGAGGGATCGAGGCGCGCCCCCACGTTCGGGGGCTACCGCATCCCCAGCCGGCCTTCTCCCGCCGCCTACCCGAGGTTCACCGCCAGGCAGGTAGTCGTCCGCTGCACCCCCGGCGCCGATGCGATCTCCGCGGTGATCGTCCGCCCCAGCGCATCCAGGTCGTCCGCCTCCACCTGCACGATGACGTCGAACGGCCCCGTCACCGTGTCCACCGCCGTGACGCGCCCCTCGGCGCTCGAGACGCCTCGGATCTGCTCCGCCACCGCCCGCGTCCGCCCCACCTCGGTTTCGACGAGCACGAAGCCTCGGATCATGGCGCGATCTCCCTCGGGTGCACGGGGAGTGTAGGGGAGCCTGATTCTGCGCAGCGATGCCGGCGGCGAGCATGCCACAGTGGGGCTCGGAGGTTACGTGCGGGAGTGACAAATCACCCTTGGAGGAGTTGCAGTAAGGGGATAACCTCATAGCCACTCCCCTCGCGGCTCCGGAGAACTGAATGGTGGAAGACAGCGATCACGTCGGAAAGCTCATACAAGCGGCCGTTAGGGCGGCAGAAAACGCGCCTGAATCTCTGCGCGAGGTCGCGTTTCAAGAGGCCTTCCGCTACCTGTCCGCTGACGGCAGGACAAGAGAAGTCGTTGACCCGGCGCCTCCACCTACCGACTCGAACGGAGCAGATTCGCCCGAAACATCGAGCGATCGCCTCACTGCCTTCCGCAAAGTAGATCGCTCGCATCATCCTGGGATCACGTCCGAACTGAACGTTCTCGACCGGGCCGTGTTGCTCTTGTCGGTCGCGGAGACGGTTGGTCTGGACTGGATGACGGCTCCTGAGATCGTCCGCGTTCTTAAGGAGAAATTCCGCGTCTCGACGCCGCTGACGAGTGTCAGTGACGCACTCGGTAAGAGCACTCTCGTAGATCGTGTCAAGGAAGGCCGCGCGTACAAGTATAGGCTGACGGATGCTGGTGAGCGTTACGTCCAAGGCTTGTCGTCCGGTGCGCCATCGGTATCGGAGCCGGTGCGCCGGAAGGCCAAAGCACGGAAGGGCCGCCGAGCCAGGAACGTCGCCATCCAAGAGCCTTCAGCCATTGCCGGGAAGAAGCCATCCAGAGGCTCGGGACGACCCGGGCCGAAGGCGTTGGTGGAGCAGTTGATCGCCGCAGGCTACTTCAACAGCCCACGAACAGTTGCCGACATCGTGGAGCATGCGAAAAACAGCCTTGGGCACGCCTATCCCGCTGGGGATCTGACACCGGCGCTTGTGCGCCTGCTGCGAGAACAAAAGCTGAAGCGCGAACGCAGTGAGAATGGACAATTTGAGTACAGCGCTTGATCCGGTCGAAGTCCTGCATGGTGTCCCAGACAGCCTGCGCGCTCGCCTGGTGGCAACGCATCGCGACTTGAAGGCTTCGTTCCTGCGGGGGGACCACGATGCCTGCGGGCTTAGGGCAGGAAAGTTCTGTGAAGTCGTTCTACGGGTTCTGGAGGATCAGTTAGGCGTTCAGTCCACGCCTTTTGGTAGCAAGATCAACATGAGCGAGGCGTGCCGAGACTTGGAAAAGCGACCCAAGGCTAGCGGTCCGGAGACGCTTCGCGTGATTATACCGCGAGCCGTCGAATTCCTGTACACGCTGAGGAACAAACGCGATATCGGGCATGTGGGTGGAGACGTGGATGCCAACGTCATTGATTCGATCATGATCGTTCGGCTGGCCGACTGGATACTCGCTGAGCTTGTCAGGGTCACTCACAAGGTCTCGCTAGAGGAAGCCCAGTCCGTCGTTGACGCGCTCGCAACGCGCGAGGTTCCGGTGGTTTGGGCCGTTGGCGGAAAAAAGCGAGTATTGAATCCAAGTCTCACATTTCGAGAGAAGTCGCTCCTCATCTTGTACGCGAACGAGACGGTCTCCCTCGTCGAGGATCTCTTCGATTGGGTCGAGTATTCAGACCTATCGCACTACAAGCGAGACGTTCTCAAGCGGCTTCACGCAGCCAAACTCGTGGAGTTTGATGAGATTCTAGGAACGGTTGAGCTCTCCCCGACTGGCGCGGCGTGGGTTGAGCGCCATCTGCATCCGGCAGATCTGTTCCTAGCCTGAGGCCTGGGTACACTTCCCCCATGACCGACACCACCGACCGCATCGCCGAGATCGAGCGCGAGGCTCTCGCTGCCCTCGCCGCCAGCGAGGATGACGCTGCCATCGAGGGCTGGCGGACGCGGGTGCTGGGGCGGTCCGGGGAACTGACCTCGGTGCTGCGGGGTATCGGCGGGCTGGCGCCGGAGGAGCGCAAGGCTGTGGGCGCCGAGGCGAACCGCGCCAAGCAGGTGTTGGAGGCCGCCCTGGAGGAACGTCGCGAGGCGCTCCGGCGCGCGGCGCTGGCCTCGGCGGAGGCGGACGCCCTCG
>CAYTRA010000280.1:0-3840 GCA_964439675.1 uncultured Dehalococcoidaceae bacterium | reverse complement strand
ACCCACCTGAGGGCCTACGAGCGCCTGGGCGCGCACGTGGTGGAAGGCGGCACGCACTTCGCCGTCTGGGCGCCGAACGCCCGAGAAGCCTCGGTGGTGGGAGACTTCAACGGCTGGTCGCCAAACGCGACGCCGCTCACCCTGCGCCCGGAGGCCGGGGTGTGGGAGGGCCTCGTACCGGGGGTGGAAGTGGGCGACCGCTACAAGTTCAGCCTGCTCCCAGCCCACGGCGACAGCCGCTACGAGAAGGCCGACCCCTACGCCTTCCACGCCGAACTACGCCCCGCCACCGCCTCGATCGTGTGCGACATCGAGGGCTACCGCTGGCGCGACGCCGACTGGATGGCCGAGCGCGCCGCGCGCCACGCGCTGGACGCCCCGATGGCGATCTACGAGGTGCACCTCGGCTCCTGGGCGCGCGTGCCGGAGGAGGGCAACCGCTGGCTCACCTACGACGAGTTGGGCCCCCGCCTCGCGAGGTACGCGCAGCAGATGGGGTACACCCACGTGGAGTTGCTTCCCGTCGCAGAGCACGCCCTCGATGAGTCGTGGGGCTACCAGACGCTCTCCCACTACGCGCCCACCAGCCGCTTTGGGACGCCTCGGCAGTTCATGGGGATGGTGGACACGCTCCACCAGCACGGCATCGGCGTGATCCTGGACTGGGTGCCCGCCCACTTCCCGAAGGACGCCCACGGCCTGGTCTACTTCGACGGCACCCACCTCTACGAGTACGGCGACCCTCGCATGGGCGAGCATGTCGATTGGGGCACGGCCATCTTCAACTACGGCCGGCGGGAGGTCGTCAACTTCCTGCACGCCAACGCGTTGTTCTGGCTGGACCGCTACCACATCGACGGCCTGCGGGTGGATGCCGTCGCCTCCATGCTGTACCGCGACTACTCGCGGGAGCACGGCCAGTGGACGCCCAACGAGTTCGGCGGCCGCGAGCACCTGGAGGCCATCGCGTTCCTGCGCCGCCTCAACGAACTCGTCTACGCCGAGCACCCGGGCGCGTTCACCCTCGCAGAGGAGTCCACGGCCTGGCCGATGGTCTCGCGGCCCACCTCGGTGGGCGGGCTGGGGTTTGGCTACAAGTGGAACATGGGCTGGATGCACGACACGTTGCGCTTCATGCAGCGCGACCCGGTGCATCGCGGCTACCACCTGGGGGACCTCACCTTCAGCCTGCTGTACGCCTACACGGAGAACTTCGTCCTCCCCTTCTCCCATGACGAGGTGGTGCACCTCAAAGGCTCCATGCTGGACAAGATGCCCGGCGACACCTGGCAGCGCTTCGCCAACCTCCGAGCGCTCTACGGCTACATGTATGGGCACCCCGGCAAGAAGCTGCTCTTCATGGGCAACGACTTCGGCCAGTGGGCGGAGTGGAACGCCGTCGCCAGCCTGGACTGGCACCTGCTCGAGGAGCCCATGCATCGCGCCCTCCAGCGCTGGGTGCTGGACCTCAACGCCGCCTACCGCGAGCACCCGGCGCTCTTCGAGCAGGACGTGACCCCCGAGGGCTTCGAGTGGGTGGATGCGAGCGACGCCCAGAACGTGGTGCTCTCCTTCGTCCGGCACGCTCGCGGCCATGCGCCTCCCGTGCTCGTCGTGTGCAACTTCACCCCCGTCCCGCACGAGGGCTACCGGCTGGGCGTCCCTCGAGAGGGCCAGTGGCGACTGCTCTTGAACAGCGACGCTCCCCTCTACGGCGGCTCCGGCTTCCCGGCGCCCTCGGAGGTGACGACTGAGAGAGTTCCGGCACACGGACGCGAGCACTCGTTGGTACTCAGTCTCCCGCCCCTCGCCACCATGCTCTTCGTCCTCGACGCGAGCACCGAGGGCGCACGAGCCATGTGAGGCAGGCACGAGCGGCATGAAGTTCAGCGTGGTCCTCCATGCCCACCAGCCCCCGGGCAACTTCGACTCCGTCTTTCAGCGCGCGCTGGACACCTGCTACACGCCCGTGCTCGACCTCATCGAGGCGCGCCCGAACCTCCGGCTCTCACTGCACTACTCCGGCTCGCTCTTGGAGTGGCTGGTGGAGCACGCGCCGGAACACGTCGCGCAGATCCGGCGGCTGGTGGAACGCGGCCAGGTGGACCTCGTCGCCGCCGGGATGTACGAACCCGTGCTGGCCCTCCTCCCGCTGCGCGACCGCGTCCCGCAACTACTCACCCACCGCGCCTACCTGCGCTGGCTCTTCCGCGCGGACGCCACCACCGGCTGGCTCACGGAGCGCGTCTGGCAGCAGCCCATCGCCGCCCACCTCGCGGATGCGGGCATCGAGGCGGTGACGCTAGACGACCGGCACTTCCTCGCCGCCGGCCTCGCTCCGGAGGCCCTCGACGCCCCGTACGTGACGGAGGCCGAGGGCAGGCCCGTGAAGGTGGTGCCCGTGGCGGAGGCGCTGCGCATGGCGATCCCGTGGCGCCCCGTGGAGGAGGTCGCGGACATCCTCCGAGAGATGGCCAACCGGGGCGACCGACTCGCGGTCTACGCGGACGACATCGAGAAGTTCGGCATGTGGCCCGACACGTACGAGGGCGTCATCCAGTCCGGCTGGCTCGCCGACTTCTTCGATGCCGTCGAAGCCCTCGAGGACGTGGAGGTTGTCCCGCTTGCCGAGGCCACCCGAGAGGTGGAGGCAGCGGGGCGCGTGTACCTGCCGGACGCTTCGTACACGGAGATGATGGAGTGGTCGCTCCTGGCGGCGACGCAACGGCGCTACCGGAAGGCCCGGTCGGCCCTGGACGCTGCCGGTGTGCTCGAGGAAGCATCGCCGTTCCTGCGCGCCGGGAACTACTTGCAGTACCTGGCGAAGTACCCGGAGGCGGACCACCTCCAGAAGCGCATGTCGGACGTGAGCGCCCGCCTCGCCGAACACCTCGAACTGCCGGCCACGGATGACCTTGATGCGTGGCGGCCAGACGCGCTGCCGGAGGCCCAACTGGACCTGTGGCGCGCGCAGGCGAACTGCGCGTACTGGCACGGCCTGTTCGGTGGCGTCTACCTCCCGCACATCCGGCAGCGGCTCTGGCACCACCTCATCCGCGCCGAGCGCGCCATCCCGGACACGCCCGCCCTCCGTGTCTTCGACCTCGACGCAGACATCGAGGACGAGGCGGTGCTGCAGTCGGACGCCCTCACCGTGGTCGTCGACCCGGCCGAGGGCAGCGTGGTCGAGATCTCGGACCGCATCGGCGCCGTGAACCTCCTCGACACGCTCGCGCTCCGCGAGGAGGGCTACCACGACCCGGAGTCGCCGCCCTACCCCTACGAGGCGGCCCGCCGTGCCGCCTTCGTCGACCGCTTCCTCCCCATGCGCGGACGCGCCGTCACCCGCGACCGAGGCGACTTCGCCGGCCGGCCCTACACCATGCGCGCAGGCGAGCGTCGAGGCATCGCGGAGGTCACGCTGGAACGCACAGCCCGCGCCACGCCTCGCGCGGAGGTCACGGTGCGGAAGGTGTTTCGCATCGCCGACCGCGGGCGCGCCGTCGAGGGCCGCTACCAGGTCCACGCCCACGGTCGGCTGGATGCGCAGTTCGGCGTGGAGTTCAACCTCGGCCTGCTCTTCCCGGAGCACGTCGCGGGCGAACTTCGAGGCGAGCACGAGACACTCACGCTGCCGCGCGGAGGCTCCCTGGCCGCCGTCGCAAAGGCCACGCTCCAGATGGAGGGCATCCCGAGCGTCCTCGAATGGCGGGTCACGCCGCCCGCCGCCCTCAACGTCCGCCCGGTAGCGACCGTGTCCGAGGCCGAGGGCGTCCGCGAGGAGACGCCCCAGCAACTGGCGCTCCTCCTCTCGTGGCCGCTTAGCCTCATGCCCGGCGA
>CAYTRA010000279.1:0-3842 GCA_964439675.1 uncultured Dehalococcoidaceae bacterium | reverse complement strand
CTGACGCGCCGGCGGTCACGACCGCGCTCACGCGCATCGCCTCGGACGCGGGGACACGCGTGATCGACCTCGCGGTGTTGCCGGCGACGCTGGAGGACGTGTTCCTCTCCGTGACGGGTCGAGGGCTCACCGACTGATGGCCAAGTTGTTCGGCGCGAGCCTGAAGATGGTGGTGCGCGACCGGCAGGCGCTCTTCTGGGCGCTCGCCTTCCCGATCATGTTCCTGGGCGTCTTCCGCCTCTTCTCCTTCGACGCCATCGCCACCACTGACCTGCTGGTGGTCACCAGCCCCGACCCTTCCGAGGCGCAGCAGACGCTGGTCGATGCCCTCGGCAGCGTGGAGTTCCTAGAGGTGGCGACGGAGAGCGGCCTGAGCGAAGGCGCGGCGCGTGAGGAGATCGAGGAGGACCGCACGGACGCGGCGCTGCTCCTGGCTGACACCGCGGACGGCGTTGGTGCGCGACTGCTGCACGACATCAGCGACCCCATCGGGTCGGCCTCGACCGTCGCGAGCGTGTCCTCGGTGGTGGACAACGTGAACCTCGCGCTTCAGGGCGGCCGTCCGCCCATCGAGTTCGCCGCCGAGCGCATCGGCGACGACGAGGAGGGCATGTCCTTCTTCGAGTTCCTGGGCCCCGGCATCATCGGCATGGGTCTGATGAACTTCGCGACCATCAGCCTGGCCGGGTCGCTCTCCCGCTACCGCGAGGAGGGCGTGCTGCGTCGCATCCGCGCGACGCCGCTCGCGCCGTGGCGCTTCTTCGCCTCGGTGGTCGGGGCGCACGTGGTGGTGGCGACGGTGCAGGTGCTGGTGCTGACGCTGGTGGCGGAGGCGCTGGGCGCGAACGTCCTGCGAGGCGGCGTGTGGTTCCTGCTGCTCGCAGTCTTCGGCACGGTGATCTTCCTCAACCTCGGCGTGATCGTCGCCGGACGGGTTCAGGGGCGAGGGGCCGTGGAGGGCGCCGCGAACGCCATCACGCTGCCCATGATGTTCCTCTCCGGCGCGTTTTTCCCGGTAGAGCAACTGCCCGAGGTCGTCCGGGGGGCCGTGCAGGCCCTGCCGCTGACCCACCTGCTGCGCGCGATGCGCAGCCTGGTGGAGGGCGAGACGATCCTGGACCAGGGTCTTGAGGTGGCCATCCTCACAGCCTGGCTCGTGGGCACGTTCCTGGTGGCGCGAGTCTCGTTCTCCCTGCGCGACCGATAGCGGACGCGCCCCTACGAGAAGGGGGAGGAGGCCGGATCGGGAGAGGCGCCCTACGGGAGGACGGGCTCCAGCGCGATGACCAGGAAGAGGGCGGCGAGGTAGAGGGTGGAGTAGCGGAACATGGGCCGGGTGCCCTCCGCGCCGGGGGCGCGCGCCACCTTCACCGAGATCCACACGAACCCCAGGCCACCCACCAGCGCCACGGCGAAGTAGGTCCAGCCGAGGGCGACCGCGGCGCCGAAGATCAGCGTCACCATGAACGTGAGCACGGAGTAGAGCACCGTCTGGCGCTTCGTCTCCTGCTCGCCCAGCACCACGGGCATCATGGGGATGCCGACGCGTCGGTAGTCCTCGGCGAGGCCGAGGGCGAGCGCCCAGAAGTGGGGCGGCTGCCAGAAGAAGACGATGAAGAAGAGAAGCAGGCCCTCGACGGAGACGTCACCGGTGACGGCGGCCCAGCCGATGAGCGGCGGCATCGCGCCCGCGACGCCGCCCAGCACGGTGTTGTGCACGGTTCGACGCTTCAGGTAGATGGTGTAGACGCCCACATAGAACGCGAATGCGGCCAGCGCCAGCACCGCCGAGATCATGTTCACCGTCAGCGCCAGCCACGGCCCGGAGGCCAGGCCCGTCACCATCCCGAACACCAGGGCGTGCCTGGCCGGGACGCGGCCCGAGGGGATCGGGCGCTTCCTCGTGCGGCTCATCACCGCATCGATGTCGCGGTCGATGTACATGTTCACGGCGCCCGCGCCACCGGCGGCCAGCATGCCTCCCACAAGGGTGGCGAGGACGGGCCCCCAGCCGGGCCAGCCGCCATCTGCGAGGACCATGGCCGGGACGGTCGTGATAAGCAGCAGCAGGATGATCGAGGGCTTCGTGAGGATGAAGTAGTCGCGCAGCACGTCGCCGATGGTGCGCGGGACGGCGACCACGGGCGAGTCCGCCTCGGACATGCCGGGCGTCTCGGAGGTGAGGGGCTTGTATGGAGCCGGGGTGGTGCTCATGCGCCTGGTCGAATCCTGCCCACGCTCTTCTTGCTCAGTGTCTCCCACAGGGGGACTACGGACTGCGACGAAGGGCCCACCCCGCGCGGGCCCTCGGGCCGCCCGCGGCCGGCGCTAGGCGCCGCGCTCCACGGCGCGCTGCTCGCTGACCCCGGGCGCACGTGCCGGCGTCCCGCTCGGCCTCGGTGCCGGAGCCGCCTCGGATTCCGCGAGGCGCTCCTCGAGGCGCTCGATCTCGCGGGAGAGGCTGCGGATGCGGGCCTGGAGGAGCAGGAGGTAGATGAACAGCCCGCCCCAGAAGACTGCGAACCCGGCGAACAGGTACTCGATGTGGTCCATCAGGCCAGCTCCCGGTGGTCGACTTCAGCACGGAGGGCGGAGACGCGCTGTGCGGCCCGTTCCGTGTTCCATTGCAGGAAGATGAGCCAGGCGCTCAGGGCGGCGACGGCCGCGAACCCCACCATCAGCACCAGCAGCATTTCGTTCGGCAACGCCGGATCGGGCTGGAAGACGATGGGCTGCGGGTGCAGGGTGCGCCACCAGCGCACGGACATCTGGATGATCGGGATGTCCACCACCCCGATGATCGCGAAGATCGCTGCGTACCGCGCGGCCTGCTCGTCCAGCGGCCCGGCGATGGAGCGGGCGAGCAGGTAGGCGGTGTAGATCAAGAACAGGATCAGGGTGCTGGTCAGGCGGGCGTCCCAGGACCAGTAGACGCCCCACGTCGGCTTGCCCCAGATGGCGCCGGTAATGAGCACCATCGCGCACAGGAAGACGCCCACCATGGCTCCGGCCCGGGCGGCGGCGTCCCAGCGCATGTCGCGCTTCCACAGGAACATCACGGACGAGAAGGCGGTGAAGCCGAAGGCGGCGTACATGATCACCGCGGAGGGCACGTGCAGGTACATCAGGCGCTGCACTTCGCCCTCGATGATCTCGCGGGGGGCGGCGACCAGCGCACCGACGATCATCGCCATCATGGCGACGCCGACCACCGGTGGCAGGACGTTCCAGCCGAGGGGTTCCAGTCGCCGGAGGAGTGCGTTCATCGTTCCACCGCCACGGGGAAGAGGAGGACCGCCGCCAGCGTGCTCCAGAGGGCGAAGACGCCCATCAGCAGCATCCACGGCGCCGTCCCGGCCTCCAGCCCCAACGCCGCACCGGTGGCCCGGACGGCGCCGATGAGCAACGGGATCAGCAGTGGGAGCACGAGCACCGGCAGGAGTACCGACCGGCCCCGAACGTAGCCGCCCATGGTCGAGAGGAGCGTGGTCAGCGAGACATAACCGATGGTCCCGATGAGCACGATGCCAATCAGATCGGGGGCGAACAGGCCCACATCAAAGAGGATAGTCGCGAGTAGGAGTTGGGCAAACTCGATGATCAGGAGCGCGATCAAATTCGCGGCCAGTTTGCCCGCGAAGATCGCCGTGGTCGGCGCGGGCGACACCAGCATCGCGTCGAAGGTGCCGTCCTCCGCCTCGTCCTGGAAGGACTGGCCGGCGGCGAACACGCCGGCGAACAGGAACGTGGTCCACATCACGCCGGGCAGCAGCGGCCGCACGTCACCGGTCGCGAGGTCGAACGCGAAGGAGTAGGTGAGCACGCTGATGGTGGCGAACGCG
>CAYTRA010000278.1:1494-3849 GCA_964439675.1 uncultured Dehalococcoidaceae bacterium | reverse complement strand
CCGGACTTGAAGATGCCGGAGCCGACGAAGACGCCCTCGGCACCGAGCTGCATCATCAGCGCCGCGTCCGCCGGGCTGGCCACGCCGCCGGCGGAGAAGTTCACCACCGGCAACTTGCCCAGCGTGCGCACCTGCCGAAGGAGGTCCACCGGGACCTGCAGTTCCTTGGCGGCCACGAAGATCTCGTCGTCGCGCAGTACCTGCACCTGGCGGATCTCCTTGTGGATCGCGCGCATGTGGCGGACGGCCTCGACGATGTCGCCGGTGCCGGCCTCACCCTTCGTGCGGATCATGGCCGCACCCTCGGCGATGCGGCGGAGCGCCTCGCCCAGGTTGCGTGCGCCACAGACGAAGGGCGCGGCGAACTGGTGCTTGTCGATGTGGTTCACGTCGTCCGCCGGCGTCAGCACCTCGGACTCGTCGATGTAGTCGATGCCCAGGGCTTCCAGCACCTGCGCCTCGACGAAGTGGCCGATGCGGGCCTTCGCCATCACAGGGATGGAGACGGCGGCCTGGATCTCCTTGATCTTGTTGACGTGGCTCATGCGGGCCACGCCGCCTTCCTTGCGGATGTCGGCGGGCACGCGCTCCAGCGCCATGACAGCGACGGCGCCGGCCTCCTGGGCGATCTCAGCCTGCTCGGCGTCCGTGACGTCCATGATCACGCCGCCCTTGAGCATCTGGGCGAGGCCGGCCTTGACGGTCCACGTAGCGGTCTCGCCCGTGCCGTTGCCAGCGCCGTTGTTGCCGTTGGAGTTGTTGCCGTTGCTGCTCATCGTGCTCCCAGTGTCCCAAGGATGAGCGTCCATTGTACGCCCGCTTTCGGTGTCGGGCGGAGATTCCGAGGGCTGGCGCTCCTGCGTCACCGGAAGGGGGCCCGCGGAGTGTCGGGGCGTCCTCGAACGGACGGAGGGCCCTCGAGGGCCGGCTGGCGCCGGCACCCCCCTCCCTCGCCTTCCCCCTCAAGGGGGGAGGGGGCAGAAGACGGCGCCTCGGGGTTGATGGGGGCATCCGAGCCCGGCGCCAGCCGGCCCCCAGGCGCCTCCGTCCGTTCGGGGGCGCACCGTCACTCCGGGCACCACCGTCGGAACCGTGGGGCGGCCCTTCCCGCACTCAACCTCGTCTCGACGGGCAATCGTCAGCGTGTGGGGGCACTGGTTCCACGGGTGCCCGGGGCGGGGGCGCGGCGCGCGAGGGCGTGCGCTGCGTCTTTGTGCTGCGGGTCAGCAGGGCCGCCGCCTGACTGAGACGGGCTGCGGCCGAAAGGCGGAGGCGATATGACGCGGGTGCTGGTCACTGGCCAGAACGGCTACATCGGCAGCGTCCTGGTCCCCATGCTCCAGGCCGCGGGGCACGAGGTCGTGGGCCTGGACAACGACTACTTCGAGGCCTGCCGCTTCGGCGACCCTGCGGCCGCCTCCCCATCGCTCGAGGCGTACCGGCGCGACATGCGTGACCTGCGGCCGGAAGACGTGCCGGCCTGCGACGCCGTCATCCACCTGGCCGCGCTGTCCAATGACGCGCTGGGGACGCTGGACCCGGCGATCACGGACGCCGTGAATCACCTGGCCACGGTGCGCCTCGCGGAGATCGCGCGGGACGCGGGCGCCTCGCGCTTCCTGTTCTCGTCTTCGTGCAGCCTCTACGGCGCGGCCGAGGGTGCGGAACTGCTGACGGAAGAGGCCTCGTTCAACCCGGTCACGCCCTACGGGCGCTCCAAGGTGGACTCCGAGGCCGGCCTGCGCGCGCTCGCCACGGACACCTTCAGCCCGGTCTATCTGCGCAATGCGACGGCCTACGGACTCTCACCGCGCCTGCGCGGCGACCTGGTCGTGAACGAACTCGTCGCGCGCGCCTTCGTGGACGGCAAGGTGCAACTGAACAGCGACGGCATGGCGTGGCGCCCGCTGGTGCACGTGGAGGACATCGCCCGCGCGTTCCTCGTGATGCTCGAGGCGCCTCGGGAGTTGGTGCACAACGAGGCGTTCAACATCGGCAGTTCGGAGGAGAACTACACCGTCCGCGAGATCGCGGAGATGGTCTGCGCCGCCGTGCCGGGCAGCACCGTGACCTTCGGGGAGGGGGCCGGCGCGGACAAGCGCTCCTACCGCGTCTCCTTCGACAAACTGGCGCGCGTGCTGCCAGAGGCGCAGCCGCAGTGGACGCTGCGTCGCGGCATTGACCAGTTGCTCGACGCCTACCGCACGCACGGCATCACCATCGAGGAGGTCCTCCAGACCCGCTACTCGCGCATCGCCTGGCTCCGGCAGGAGCAGGCCGCGGGACGCCTCGACGAATCGCTCCGCTGGATCGAGGAGTCCCGGGAGGCGGCTGCGCCCGTCGCTCCGGCGGCCG
>CAYTRA010000278.1:0-1394 GCA_964439675.1 uncultured Dehalococcoidaceae bacterium | reverse complement strand
GTGCGGCCGAACTCCGGCGCCGGCTGGGGCATCGAGGTGGACCCCGGCGCGCCGCCGCCATGCGCGTCTTGCGGCGCGCCCCTGACGGTGATGATGGCGGACCTGGGGATGCAGCCACCCTGCGAGGCGTTCCCGCAGCCCTCGCACTACGCCTCGGAGGCGGTGTACCCGCTGAGGGCGTACGTGTGCTCGCAGTGCTTCCTGGTGCAGGCGCCGTCGGCGCTGCGGCCGGACGAGATCTTCACGGACTACGCGTACTTCTCGTCGTACTCGGACTCATGGCTCGCGCACGCGCGCGCCTACTGCGAGATGGCGCGCGACCGCTTCGGGCTGACGCAGGACTCCTTCGTGGTCGAGTTGGCCAGCAACGACGGCTACCTGCTCCGCAACTTCGTGGAGTTCGGCATCCACTGCCTGGGCATCGAACCGGCGGAGAACGTCGCGGAGGTCGCGCAGGCCGCGGGCGTGCCCACGCTCGCGAAGTTCTTCGGAGTCGCGCTCGCGGAGGAACTGGCGCGAGAGGGCAAGCAGGCGGACCTCGTCGCCGGGAACAACGTGCTCGCGCAGTGCCCCGTGGTGCACGACTTCGTCGGGGGCGTCCCGCACATCCTCAAGCCGGAGGGCGTCCTCACGCTGGAGTTCCCGCACCTGGTCCACCTCATGGAGGGCCTCCAGTACGACACCATCTACCACGAGCACTTCTTCTACTTCTCCCTGCTCACGGTGGAGGACATCCTGCGTCGCCACGGCATGCGGGTGTTCGACGTCGAACAACTGCCCACACACGGCGGCTCCCTGCGGATCTTTGCCTGCCTCGACGCTGCGGGGCACGCCGAGACCGCGCGGCTGCGCGACCTCCGCGAGGCGGAGCGCGCCTTCGGCATCGACCGCATCGAGACGTACACGCGCTTCCAGGAGCGGGTGGTGGAGTCCAAGTTCGCGGTGCTGCAGTTCCTCATTGAGGCGAAGCGCGCCGGCAAGCAGATCGCGGCGTACGGGGCGCCCGGCAAGGGCAACACGCTGCTCAACTACTGCGGCATCCGCACGGACTTCTTCGACTACGCGGTGGACCGCAACCCGTGGAAGCACGGGCGCGTCACCCCGGGCACGCAGATCCCGATCTACCCGCCGGAGCGGCTGCGCGAGACGCAGCCGGACCTGGTGGTGGTGATGCCGTGGAACCTGAAGGACGAGATCGCCTCGCAGCACTCGTACATCGAGGAGTGGGGAGGGCGCTTCGTGATCTTCCTGCCGGAGGTACAGGTGCTGGAAGGCGGGGAGTGGAGGCCCGCATGAAGGTCGTGCTCTTCTGCGGCGGGTATGGGATGCGGATCCGGGAGTACTCGGAGAACACGCCGAAGCCGCTGGTGCCGATCGGCGAGCGGCCGATGCTC
>CAYTRA010000277.1:3523-3895 GCA_964439675.1 uncultured Dehalococcoidaceae bacterium | reverse complement strand
GCCGAGCACCTCCAGCGCGAGGTTGATCTTGGCCGGCGCCAGCAGCCGCAGCGAGGTCGGGCCGTCAGTCATCGTCGCCCTCCCGGTCGCCCTCGTCATCGTCGGGGTCCTCGATCTCCCACTCCGCCGGATCGAAGGCGGGGGGCTGCTCCTCGACAACGTCGAGTTCGCCCGGGAAGTGGCGCTGGAACGAGCGGAAGATGCGCGCCCAGTCCTCCAGCCCCAGGTGCTGAGGACGCGCGACGGGGTCGACCGCCGCGTCCTCCAGCATCGCGACCACCTCGTCGCGTGGGAGGCCGCTCTCGTCGACCAGGCTGTTGTGCAACTGCTTGCGGGGCTGCGCGAAGCCCGCCCGCACGATGTGGAAGAACG